>JAJYGK010000128.1 GCA_021790715.1 Chloroflexota bacterium | reverse complement strand
CCACGCGCTCGCACCCGGTTTCGCGGAGCTCCGTCAGCGTGGCGGCGATCGACGGCTCCGAGAAGCGCATCCCGGCGGCGGCCCGGTGGCCGGGGCCCAGTCGCGCCTCGAGCGCGGCCGCCTGCTCGCCCGTGATCCGCACCAGCGGCGATCCCCCGATCAGTCGGTAGCGGCGCGTGAACTCGGCCACGAGTTCGGGGTCGGGCGTGCGCCCGCCGCGCACGGCGGACAGGTAGCGCGGGACGTCGTCCAGGTCGTCCGGCGACCCGTACGTCATGAGCAGGACGCCGACACGAGCGTCGGCGGCGCGGGCATCGGTCACGGTGAGACCTCCATCGTGGCGCCGGCGCCCCCGGCGGCCCCCGCCGCCTCGCGTCGCCGCGCGGATTCCTCGTGGACATACGCCGCCAGGTGGGCGAGCAGCGCGGGGTCGGTGCCGGGCACGATGCCGTGCCCGAGGTTGAAGATGTGGCCCGGTCGCCCCGCCGCCTCGTCCAGCACCCGGCGGGCACCGGCCTCCGCCGGCTCGCGGCCGGCGAGTACCCTGGCGCCGTCCAGGTTGCCCTGGATGCCGACGCCCCGCCCGAGCCGCCCCCACGTCCCGGCGAGGGGGACGCGGGCGTCGACGCCGACGATCCCCGCCCCGGCGCGGACGAGCAGCTCCACCAGCGACGCGCCGCCGGAGACGTAGTGGATCGCGGGCACGCCGCGGGCTCCCTCGAGCAGGCGGGCCGCATGCGGCAGCACGTACGCCTCGTAGTCAGCCGGCGAGAGGACGCCCGCCCACGTGTCGAAGACCTGGATCGCCTGCGCGCCCGCCCGGACCTGCGCCGCGAGGTACCGCCGGCCGACCTCGGCGAGACGGCCCAGCAGGTCGTGCCAGGCGGCCGGCTCGGCGTACATGAACGCGCGCGCCGCGGCCTGGTCGCGGGTCGCGCGCCCCTCGACGAGGTACGCGGCCAGCGTGAAGGGCCCGCCGGCGATTCCGATCAGCGCCTGCTTCCCCGACAACTCGCGGCGGGCGATGCGGATCGCCTCCATCGCGAAGCCGAGGTCCTCGTCGGGCTCGTACACGCGGAGCCGCGCGACGTCGCCGGCGGAGCGCACCGGCGCCGACAGGACGGGGCCCTGCGCCGTCAGGTCGAAATCGACGCCCATGGGGCCGGTCGGGAGCATCACGTCGGCGTACATGACCGCCGCGTCGACCCCGTACGCGGCCACCGGGAGGACGCTCGCTCGCGCGGCCAGCTCGGGCGTCCGGGCGATGCCGAGGACGCCGTAGCGGTCGCGCATCGCCTCGTACTCCGGGATGCCGCGCCCCGCCTGGCGCATGTACCAGACCGGCGTCGCATCCACCGGCTCCAGGCGGCACGCGGCGAGGAAGCGCTGCTCCCCGGTCATGGCGAGGCCGTTCGCGCCGTCGCCGGGGCCGTGGTTCGTGCCCTTCATCCGCCCCTCGCCGATCGCTCGTGGACGAGGTCCACGAGCCGCTTCAGGTCGTCCGGGTCCGTCTCCGGCAGCACGCCGTGCCCGAGGTTGAAGACGTGTCCCGGCTCGCCCGCGGCCTGGTCGAGGATCCACGCCGCCTGCTCCGCGACCGGCCCGAACGGGCCGAGGAGAGCCGACGGGTCGAGGTTGCCCTGGAGCGCCAGCCCCGGCAGGAGCGCCCGCGCCTCGCCGAGCGCGACCCGCCAGTCGAGCCCGATCGCGGTCGCCCCGGACGTCGCCTGGAGGCGCAACAGGCCGGCCGTTCCCGTCCCGAAGAGCACGAGCGGGACGCCGAGGTCGGCGAGCGCGCCGAAGAGCAGGCGGACGTGCGGGAGGACCGCGTGTTCGTAGTCCCACGGTCCGAGGACGCCGACCCAGCTGTCGAACAGCTGGACCGCCTCGGCGCCGGCGGCCACCTGGGCCCGCAGGTAGGCGATCGTCGCGTCGACCAGCCGGGAGAGGAGCGCGTCGAACGTGGCCGGGTCCGAGCGCAGCAGGCGGAGCAGTCGCGCGGCGTCGCGCGACGAGCGGCCCTCGACCAGGTAGCTGGCCAGCGTGAACGGGGCTCCCGCGAACCCGATGACGGGCACGGGGCTCGCGCCGCGCACGAGCCCGATCGCCTCCAGCAGCGGGCCGGCCGCCTCCGCGGGATCCAGCGGCCGCAGCCGGCCGATGTCGGCCGCGGTCCGGACGGGACGGTCGATCACCGGGCCGACGCCCTCGACGAAGCGGACGTCCACGCCCATCCCCGGCAGCGGCGTGGTGATGTCCGCGAAGACGATCGCGGCGTCCACGCCGAGGCGGCGCACCGGCTGCAGCGTGACCTCGGCACAGAGCGCCGGGTCGCGCACGATCTCGGCGAGGCCGGCGCGCTCGCGCACGGCGCGGTACTCCGGCAGCGCCCTCCCGGCCTGGCGCATGAACCAGACCGGGGTGATCGGCACCGGCTCGCGGCGGTACGCCCGGAGGAGCGGCAGATCGCGCCGTGCGTCCGCGACGGAGACGGGCAGGACGTCCGCCGTGACGCGGCCGGGGCCCGCGCTCCGCGCGCCTCGAGCGCGCTCCGCGTCGCG
>JAJYGK010000148.1 GCA_021790715.1 Chloroflexota bacterium | reverse complement strand
CCACGTCGACGGTGACGATGGGCCCGACGTGGAATGTGCTCCCGTGGGTCCGGGCGGCCTCGACCAGGGCCTGGGTGAGGATGAAGTCGGGGACGGTGACGTACGGCGTGCCGCGGGCCAGGCTGCGCGTGGTCCCGTCGCCGGGCGCCGATCCGGTCACCACGATGAGATCGCCGTTCCTGACGCCGCGGGCGAACGCGCTGCACGTGCCGATCCGGACGATGCTGCGCACGCCGTAGTCGAGCAGTTCCTGCCCGACCATCGTCATGCTCGGGCAGCCCATGCCGCTGCTCTGCAGGCTCACGGGCCGTCCCCGGTAGGTGCCGGTGAACCCGAGCAACCCCCGGTTGTCGTTGACCATCCGCACGTCGTCGAGCAGCGTCGACAGGCGGGCGATCCGCCCCGGATCCCCGGCGACCAGGCACGCGTCGGCGTACTCTCCCGGCTTCGCTCGCAGGTAGATGCCCACTCGTTGCTGCCTCCATGGCGAGTGTCCCGCCGGAGGGGCCGTCCGACCGGTCCGGCCCCCGCCGCGGGACGGGTTACTGTGAGGACCCCAGCGTCAGCCCCGCCACCAGGTACCGCTGGAACACCACGTAGACGATCGCCGCAGGGATCGTGCTCAGCAGGCTGCCCGCCATCAGGGCGGGGACGCTCACAAGCTGGGACGAGGCGAGGACGCCGAGCCCGACCGTGAACGGCCGCACCCCCGGTTCCTGGAGGAACAGCAGGCCCACCAGGAAGTCGTTCCAGACCGGGATGAAGCGGAGGACGATCAACGTCGCGAGCGCCGGTCCCGAGAGCGGCAGCGCGATCCGCCGAAAGACCCCGAGGTACCCCAGGCCGTCGCAGAGCCCGGCGTCGATGAGTTCGTCGGGAATGCCCCGGAAGAAGGTCGTCATCAGGAACGTCGAGAAGGGGGTTCCGACGGCCACGTACACGAGGACCGCGCCGACGTACGTGTTGATGAGATGCAGCCCGGCGAAGTTCACGTACTCGGGGATGATGAAGGACTGCAGCGGGATCATCATGCTGCCCATGATCCCGAGGAACACGAACACGTCCCCCCGGAACCTGATCTTTGCGAGCGCGAAGCCCGCGGGTGCGGCGATCACGAGCACGGCCAGGATGGTGCCGGCACAGAGGCCCAGCGAGTTCACCATCTCCTGGGCGACCGGAACGCCCTGAAACAGCGCCGTCCAGCTCCGGAGCGAGAACCCGGACCCGAGGAGATACTGCTGGTTCGATCGGAACGACGTCTCGATCATGAAGTAGAAGGGGTACAGCAGCGCCGCCGACACGACGGCGAGCGTGACGAAGATGGCGAGGCGGCCGGTGGTCACCGGATGACGCGTTCGGCGTCGGAGGGTACCCAGCTCGATCCTCCTCGTGTCCTCTGCCCGCGTGGTCAACGTCTCGTCCATTCCGGGAGTCCGGTGCGGCCGACCACCCGGTCGCCGGCTGGCGCGGGACGGCCATGACGGCCCGCCGGAACCCTGCCCACACGCGCCGCGGTCTCCTCACGCATCGCGGTTCATGAGGCGCAGCTGGGTCAGCGTGATTCCGAAGAGGATGACGAAGAGCACGATGCCGAGTCGCGCCCCCTCTCCGAACGATCCCGTGGCGAACGCTGCCTGGTAGATGAAGAACTCGATGGTCGTCGTTCCGAGATCCGGGCCTCCGCCGGTCATCGTGTAGATCAGGCTGAACACCGCCGAGAAGGCGCTGATCGCGGTCACGACGAACGCAAACAGGAAGTAGCGGCGCAGCAGTGGGATCGTCAGTCCCAGGAAGGATTGCCGCCAGTTGGCGCCATCGATCCGGGCCGCCTCGTAGATCGTGGGATCGATGGTCGACATGCCCGTCACGAAGATGAGCGTGTTGATGCCGACCAGCGAGTAGACGAAGGTGGCCGCTACGGCCACGAGTGCGCTGAACGGGCTGCCCAGCCAGTCCTGGCGCAGGATGCCGAGGCCGACTGCGCCGAGCAGCTGGTTGATCAGGCCGTCTGCGGCAAATGCCTGGATGCCGACGACGCCCAGCACGACCCACGAGACCGCCGTCGGGATGATGATCGCCGCCCGGAAGACACGCCACCCCCACACGTGCTCGTGGAGGAGGGCGGCGAGCCCGACGCCGCACAGCATCGTGACCGGCACGGCCACGAGCAGCATGGCGTTGTTCTCCAGCACCCGCCAGAAGGTCGGGTCGGCGAACATCGTGGCGTACGCGCTCGGACCGACCCAGTGGGACGTGAGGCCGTCCCAGTTGGTCATGCTGTAGTAGAAGGCCTGCACGATGGGGACGACGAGCAGGAGCACGACGACGAGCAACGCGGGCGCCACCAGGAGCGCGCCGGACATCGTCCGGTCGCGCTGCAGGCCCCGGTTGGCCCGGTGGACGGTCGCCGGGCGCACTCCTCCGACGCTGTGACCTGTCTGGGGGGTGCTCCGCGTCGTTTCCATGTCACTCTCGACTGTGCAGGTCGGCCCGTGTGGCGCGGTCAGGCGATGTGCGGGAGCCGCCGGCGGATCGGACGGGCCGACCCGTACCGGCAGGCTCACGCACCCGGCCTGTTCAGGGAACCTGGTAGCCGGCCCAGGAGGATCCGCGCTCAGAGGCAGGGAGCTGCTTGAACGTCTGCTCCAGCGTCGCCGTGCCGGCCTGCACGCTCACGCCGCCGACCAGGATCGAGTCGAGCACCGTGCCTGCGCTGTTGACGAAGGTCGGCGGAAGCACGTTGTCAAGCATCGGATACACCGTCAGGCCCTGCTGGTTGACCAACCCGACCATGTCCTTGGCCAGCGGATTGGTGGCGGCGATTCCCTTCACGGCAGGAATCAGGCCGCCCTGCGCGATGATCTGGCCGGCCTGCGGCGTGGTCATGAACTGGAGGAATTCCGCGGCCGCAGCCTTGTGCTGGGAGTAGGTCGTGATCGCGAAGCCGTTGCCGGCGAACTCGACGACGCCCTTCGCCGGGGTGCTGGAGTACGGCGGCACGAACACGCCGACGTTGCTGCCGAGCGTCGAGTAGAACGGGCCCGCATCGTTGTTGATCTTGACGATCATTGCCGCCTGTCCCTTGAGGAAGGCGTTCATCACGTTCGTCGCGCTGAGGGCATCCTTGTTGACATATCCATCGCTGTAGAGCTGATGCCACTCGGTGAGCTGCGACTGGACCGTCGAGCTGGTCCACGAGACGGAGCCGTTGTAGAGGCCTTCCCACTGACTCGGTGACAGGACACCGGCCATCATGTAGCTCATGTCGTACCAGGGGTAGAACTCGCCGCTGAGGTTCTGGGTGCCCTGCTCCATGCAGGTGATGTTGGCGGCCTTGAACTTGGCGCAGTCACTGAACAGCTGGCTCCATGTCGTCGGCGGCGACGAGAGTCCGACCTGCTGGAACAGCTTCTTGTTGTAGAACCCGATGTAGAACTGCTCCTGCAACGGGAGCACGTACGGGCTCGCCGGTGAGTTGAATCCCACGGAGCTCCATTCGGTCCCCGTCACGTTCGCCAGGTCGCTGGCGGGCACGAGCGGCTGGAGGTTCTCGAGGAACGAGCGGTACTGCATCGTGAAGAGACCGGTCCACATGTTCACGATGTCTGGACCCGTCTTCGAGACGGCGGCAGCCTGCAGCAGGGCGAAGTAGTTCGCGCGCGGCTGCTGCACGTTGTCGATCGTGATGTTCGGGTGGAGTTTCTCGAAGGCGGCGATGAGCGGTGGAACCACCTGCGCCTGGTTGCCCTGCCCCAGGTTCTGCCACAGCGTGAGCGTCACCTTGCCGGCGGTGGTGGACGGGTTCGACGACGCCGCGACCGAGGGTGCGCTCGACGCCGCCGCGGCCGTTCCGGCGGAAGCGCTCGCGCCGCCCGTCGCGGCCGCTGGCGCGGTCGAGCTCGTCACGGCCGACGTGCAGCCTGCGGCGACCACCCCCAGCGAGACGACACCGACCAGCAAGCGTGCCCATCGGGTTCGTGCCATGGATGCTCCTCCAGTGCAGTGCGCCGCGCGGTCGACCGGCGGCGCCAGGACGCTCTGTTCGATTGGGGTGTGAGGAGGTGCGATGTTGCGGGTGTCGACACGGGACCACGCTGCGGACGCTCCGCGTCGCAGGCTGGCGACCCCGGCCCAGGCCGAGGGGACGCGATCCTAGCAGGGCAGGCGTGCGCGGCGGCCGAAGGTCAGGGTTCCGTCATCGTTGCCCGGCCCTCCTCTCGGACGCCCCCAGGCTCTGCGAATGCGGCCGGCCCCGACGAACCTGTCCGCAGGTCCGCGACCGGTCCGGGTCGCCCGCCATCGCGCCGGCGCGCGTCGCGGCCCCGGAACCTCCGTCCGCCGCATGCCCGCACCTGGAACTGCGCGATAGGCATCGCGCCGAACGCTATACGATCAGATTTCGAAAGTCAATAGGACGCCATCCAGTACCCGATATTGACACGAATGCACACCACTCGGTACGATCACCGGCATCCGAGAAGCCGAAGGCGCCCATTCGGGAGCGATGTTCGGCGGTCCGAACGGAGGTGGCGCGTGGGAGCCGGCGAGGAAATCCGTCTGGCCAGACTGCTGGACGGCGGCAGGGCCGTCGTCGTCGCCATCGACCATGGCCTGTACAACGGACCGCGGGCGGGCTTCAACGACCTGGCGCGCGCCGTCACCGCACTCGGATCGGCCGACGCGATCCTGGTCAGCCCCGGCATGGCGTCCCACGTGCGTGAGGCCTTCACGCATCGCGGCGCGCCTGCCATGATCGTGCGGCTCAACTGGGGCACTCAGTACGCAACCCAGTGGAACTACCGCGAGAGCAGGAGCGTGCCGATGCTCTCGGCTGCGGAGGCCGTGGCGCTCGGCGCGGACGTAGTCCTTGTCGGCATGTCGATCCACACCGGCTCCGAGGCCGTCGACGCGGAGAACGTCGCGGTGGTTGCGAGGGCGGTCGGCGAGAAGCGCGTGGCCGGGGTGCCGATCGTGGGTGAGGTGTACCCGGCCGGCCATGAGGACCTGCCGCCCGCCGAGCGCCACGAGCAGATCGCCGTCGGCTGCCGGATCGCGGCCGAACTGGGCGTCGATCTCGTGAAGACGTTCTACACGGGCGAGCGGTTCGACGAGATCACGGCGGCCACACCGGTCCCCGTGCTCGCGCTGGGATCGCGGAAGCTGCCGCGCGAGAGCGATGCTTTGGAGCTGGCCGCCGCGGCGACCCGCGCCGGGGCCGGCGGCGTCGTCTTCGGTCGGAACGTGCTGCAGGCGCGGGACCCGGAGCGGTTCCTGCTCGCCCTGCGCGCCGTGGTGAAGAACGGGCTCTCGCCCGAGGAGGCGGCTCGGCAGCACGGGATCGCGGAGGCGGTCCGCGCCTGATGGGCCTCCTCCTCGGCGTCGACGCCGGAACCACCGCGCTGAAGGCGGGGCTCTTCGACGAGGCCGGGCGGCAGATCGCGGTGACCGCCGAGGAGTACGCCCTGTGCACCCCGGAGCCGGCGCGCGCGGAGCTCGATCCCGAGACGTACTGGCGTGCCACGGTCGCTGCGGTGCGGCGCGTGCTCGGCACGGCGGGCGTGCGCGGCTCGGACGTGCGGGCCCTCGCCGTCTCCAGTCAGGGCGAAACGGTGATCCCGGTGCGGGCAGACGGGCGGCCGGTCGGCCCGGCGATCGTCTGGCTGGACAACCGCGCCGTCGAGGAAGCCCGGGAGCTGGGCGAACGGTTCGACCCGGCGACGCTGTACGCGGCGACCGGGGTGCCCGCTCTCGTTCCCACCTGGACGGCCTGCAAGCTCCTCTGGTGGCAGCGCAACGATCGCGGACTCTTCGACCGGGCAGCCCGCTTCCTGCTCGTCGAGGATTTCCTCCTCCAGCGGTTCACCGGGCGCTTCGCCACCGACGGCGGCGTGCAATGCACGACGCTGCTGTACGACATCGTCGCGCGGACGTGGTGGGAGCCCATGCTCGACTGCATCGGTCTCGGCGTCGATCGGCTGGGCGAGCTGGTCGCGCCGGGCGAGGTGGTGGGGACGCTCACGCCGTCCGCCGCGGATGCCCTGGGCCTCGCGCCGTCGGTGCTCGTGGTGGCCGGCGGGATGGACCAGGGCGCCGGTGCCGTGGGAGTCGGGAACGTCGGCCCCGGGATCGTCTCCGAGAGCACGGGCGGCGCGCTGACCATCCAGGCCTCCGTTGACCGCCACGGCGGCGACCCCGGCGCGCAGACACCGGTCTACGTGCACTCGGCATCGGGGCTCTACCTGTACTGCCCGGTCTCTCCCACGGGTGGGATGGCCCTCACGTGGTTCCGCGATCGCTTCGGCGAGCCGGAGGTGAGTCGCGCGCGTGAGCTCGGCCGCGATGCCTACGAGCTGCTGACCGAGCTCGCGGCGGCCGCGCCACCCGGCGCCGATGGATTGACGATGCTGCCGCACCTGCAGGGCGCGTTCAGCCCCGAGTACGAGCCGGCGGCACGCGGCGCGTTCTACGGCCTCACGCTGGCGCACGGCCGCGCCCATGCCGTTCGCGCCATCCTCGAGTCCGTGGCGTTCATGCTCCGGCGGAACCTCGAGGCGCTCGCCGGAGCCGGAGCCGCCGCGAACGAGGTGCGCTCGCACGGGGGCGGGGCCCGGAGCGCTCTCTGGAACCAGATGAAGGCCGACGTGTGCGGGCTGCCCGTGGTGACGCTGGAGGGCAGCGATGCCGCGATCCGCGGCGACGCGATGCTCGCGGGCGTGGCGGCGGGCGCGTTCCCCGATCTCGGCGAGGCGGCGCGGCGGCTGATCCGGGTGGCTGCCCGGTTCGAGCCCGACGCCCGCACTCGCGCGGCATACGACGAGGCGTACGGCAGGTACGTGGAGCTCTTCGACGCCCTTCGCCCGATGTACCGCTGGACGGGCGTCCGGCCGGGCGTGGGGAACCAGACGGCATGACTGCGAACTGCGGGCCGGGAGGACAACGGTGAGCGCGAAGGCGAAGATCGGCGTGCTGGTGATGGCGCTCCTCGAGGACGCCTACAACAAGACGGCGCACATGCGTCCCGCGGCCACGGAGGCCGCCGCGCGGATCGCCGCCGCCCTCGGCGAGTACGGCACCGTGGTCCACGCGGGCCTCGTGGAGGAGGAGCATCAGGCGGCGGCGGCGGCGCGACTGTTCAACGCCGAGGACGTCGACATCATCGTGGCGGTCGAGCTCGCCTACACGAAGGGGATCGTGCCCGCCCGCTGCTTCCTCGACACGACGGCACCCGTGCTCGTGTGGAACACGCAGCAGATCGCCCGCCTCGGGGAATCCGACGGCTTCGACGTGGTCATGCTCAACTCGGGGATGGCGGGGATGCCCGAGCTCACGGCCGTCCTCATCCGCACCGGACGTGACTTCAGCATCGTCACGTCCCGCTTCGATGACCCGGCGGGACGGCAGCAGGTACGTGAGGTCATCCAGGCCGCCGCGGTGCGCCGTCGGCTGAGAACCGCGAAGGTCGGCCTGGTGGGCCATCCGTTCGAGGGCATGACGGACCTCATGTTCGATGCACTGTCGCTGCGCCAGGACGTGGGGCCGGTGGTGTGGCCGGTGGAACCGGAGACGATCTCGGTGCGCTTCGGGGAGATCCCCCAGGCGGACGTGGATGCCCTGGTCGCGACGGAGCGGGGGCGGTACCGGGTCGACATGGATCCCGGGGTGTTCGAGCGCTCGGCGAGGATGGCGCTGGCCCTGGAGTCCGTCGCGAGGGAACAGCACCTCGACGCGTTCACCGCGTTCGACCAGGTCTGGCTCAGCGATCCTCGCGTCGGGATCATCCCGTCCTACGGCACGGGGCGGCTGTGCGAGATCGGAATCCCGGCCGCGCCCGAGGGAGACGTCGCGTGCGCGGTCGCACAGATCGCGCTCCAGGAGCTCGCCGGTCAGGCCACCACGCTCGAGAACTACGTGATCGACTTCGAGAACAACGCGGTCATGTTCTCGCACGACGGCCACGGCAACCCGGCGCTCGCGGTCCCCCGCGGCGTGGCCGTCAAGCACTCCATCTACTACCAGGGTGTCGCCGGGTTCGGTGCCGGCTTCGAATTCGCCTACGAGCCCGGGCCCATCACGAACCTCGCCCTCGTGACGACGGGCGAGAGCCGGTGGCGCTTCGTGATCTCGGAAGGCGAGCTGCTGCCGTTCCCGCCACGCCCGATCTCGGCGCCGCAGACGCTCTTCCGGCACGATTCGCTGCCCATCGACGAGTGGTGCAACGCCTGGCTGATGGCCGGTGCGACCCACCACATGGGGGCGGCGCGCGGCCGCTGGACTCGTCACCTGCTCGAGCTGGCCAGGATGCTCGGCATCGATGCCGTGGTCGTCTGAAGCGACCGGCACACGCCATCGCCATGCGCAGCACGCTGGAGCTCGCGCCGCCGTTCTTCGAGGTCGGCCCGAAGGTCTACGCGTGGGGCCCCGACGTGGTCGCCCTCGCCCGCGCCGCCGACCGGCTGGGTGCCGCACACGACGTCCGGATCGTCCTGACGCCGCAGTACGTCGACATCCCGGCCGTCGCGCGGGCCGTGGAGCGGGTCCTCGTGTTCGCGCAGCACATGGACGCGCTGCGACCCGGGCGCGGCATCGGGGCCGTCCTGCCCGAGGCGGTCCGCGCGGCCGGCGCCCATGGTGTCCTGCTGAACCACGCGGAACGGCGGCTGAGCCACGAGGAGCTCGCGCGGACGATGGAGCGCGCGGACGAGGTGGGGCTCGCGACGATGGTCTGCGCGGACGACGCCGCCCAGGCGGCCGTGATCGCCCGCCTGCACCCCCACGTGATCATCGTGGAGGAGCCCGGGATGATCGCGGGGGGATCGCGGAACCACGGTGCCGACGCCGCGATCCGGGCGGCGAACGAGACGATCTGGGCGATCGACCCGGAGATACGCGTGCTGCACGGGGCCGGCATCGGCGGGCCGCGCGACGTGTACGAGGTCATCGCCGCGGGCGCCCAGGCGGTCGGGTCGAGCAGCGCGATCTTCGAGGCAGCCGACCCCGTCGCCATGCTCGAGTCGATGATCCGGGCCGTCCGCCGGGCCTGGGACGAGGTCCACACAGGGAGGTCGGTGGCATGACCGTCTGCCATGCGTCGTTCGCGATCCAGTCGGACACTCGCCCGACCTTCCACGACGTGACGGCGCAGGTCGAGGAGGCGCTCCGCGGCTCGGGCATCCGTGATGGGATCCTGCTCGTGTACTCGCAGCACACCACCTGCAGCGTGCTGATCCAGGAGGCATCCGACGACGTGGACTACTGGGGCACGGAGTACCTCATGCAGGATCTCGTCACGGTGCTCGAGTCGATCGTCCCGCGCTGCCGCACCGAAGGACAGTACAAGCACCCGGGGCCGCGGCACATCGAGGCCGCCCGCGGGCGCGACGAGCTTCCCGCATGGTCGCTGAACACCGACGCGCACCTGCGCTCGGTGCTCCTCGGTCGCTCGCAGGCGATCCCGGTCGTCGACGGGGCCCTGACGCTCGGAGAGTTCGGGCGGATCTACTTCGCCGACTTCGACCAGGTGCGCGCGCGGGAGCGGACGGTCCGGGTCCAGATCGTCGGGGAGTGACAGCGCCGTTTCCTCCGCTTTGTCAAGACTTGACAAGTCGCCGGCGGGGGCGGAATCGGCCATGGGAACGCGCCCGGACCCCTTGACAAGCCCCGGATTCCGGGCCGAAACCCCTTGACACGCCCGCTTCGCGGGTGCATCATCCTGCCTCTGATGCCGTGTCAAGACTTGACACGGCCCTACGCATGTCCGGGTGGTCGCGCGGCGGGAGCGCGGATCACCCAGCCGCACACCGGTTCCGGCCCGGCTGCCGCGTCGAGGCGACCGCGGGTCCGAGCCACGGCCGGAACCCCCCACCGAGAGGTCCGTTGTCCACAGGCGTCGTCGCCACCGTCAAGTCGAAGCTCGACATCGTCGAGATCATCGGCGAGAGCGTCCCCCTCCGGAAGGCGGGCACGACATGGAAGGGCCTGTGCCCGTTCCACGGGGAGCGCACGCCGTCGTTCGTCGTCACGCCCGCGCGGGAGAGCTGGCACTGCTTCGGGTGCGGCCTGGGAGGGGACATCTTCAGCTTCGTCATGCAGCGCGAGGGGATCGACTTCCCGGCCGCGCTGCGCCTGCTCGCGGCACGGGCCGGCGTGGAGCTCGACGAGCGCACGACGCGAGAGGACGCCCGGAAGCGGCGCCTGCGCGAGGTGCTCGAGGCGGCGATCGCGTTCTACCACGCCGTCCTGACCGAGTCGCGCCACGGCCGAACCGCCCTCGACTACCTCCGCGGCCGCGGGTTCACGGACGAGACGATCGGGACGTTCCAGCTCGGCTACGCACCCGACGGCTGGGAGACGCTCTCGCGCGCCCTGCGGACGAAGCGCGGCGCGACCGACGACGAGCTGGAGACGGTGGGCCTGGCGCTCCGCGGCCGGCGGGGCGGGGTCTACGACCGGTTCCGGGGGCGCGTCATCTTCCCCATCCGCGATGCCGCGGGCAACGCGACCGGGCTCGGCGGCCGGATCCTGGAGCGCGCCGGCGGACCGGCCGAGGGGGCCCCGGAGCGCGATCACGGCCCCAAGTACCTGAACTCGCCGGCCACGCCGCTCTTCGACAAGAGCCGCTCCCTGTACCTCATCGACCGTGCCCGGGCGGCCATGCGCCGGACCGGCCGGGCCGTCATCGTCGAGGGCTACACGGACGCGCTCATGGCCCACCAGGCCGGCTTCCAGAACGTCGTCGCGGGGCTCGGCACGGCGCTCACGGCGGCCCAGGTCGAGCTGGTGACGCGCTACGCGCCGGCCATCGCGCTCGCGTACGACGTCGATCCCGCGGGCCAGAGCGCCGGGACGTTCGGCGCGACCGAGCTGACCGCGCTGATCTCGGAGATCCAGCGCAGCCGCGCACCGATCGGGCTGACCGAGGTCGGCGTGGTGCGACTGCCCGAGGGACGCGACCCCGACGAGGTGATCCGCGACGAGCGCGCGACCTGGGAGTCCGCCACCGCCGAGCCGCAGCCGATCATGGACTACCTGGTCGACTACTTCGCGGGGCGGCACGATCCGCGCACCGTGGCCGGGCGCAAGCGGCTCGTCGAGGCCGTCACCCCCACGCTCCGCCACATCGGCGACCCGGTCGAGCGGACGGCGTACGTGCAGGCGCTGGCCCGACGCAGCGGCGTGGACGAGCGGACGATCCTCGAGGTCCTGCAGCGACCCGAGTCGACCCGTCCGGGCGCCGACGATCCGGGCGCGACCGGGCACGGCACCGGCCGCTTCACGGCCGAGGCCGTCCTCTCGGCCCGGGAGGGATCCGATCCCGCGGCGGCGGCGAAGACGCTCGACCCGATCGAGCAGGAGTTGCTCGGGCTCCTCCTGCGGCTCCCCGAGGTGCGGCTGGATCGCACGGACCTCGCGCCGGAGGCGCTCCTGACGACGCCCGCCCGTGAGCTCTGGCGGGCGCTGCTGGCGGCCGACGCGTCCGCGCGGGAGGCCGATCCGGGGGCATGGGGGGTCGCGCCGGAGGCGTTCCTGCCTTCGCTCGATCCCGAGCTCGGGCTGATCGCCCGCGGGCTGCTGCTGCGGCGCGGCCCGGAGCTCCCCGCCGAGCGGGCGGCCCGTGCCGTGGACCAGTGCCTGATCAACCTCGAGCGACGCCACGTGGACGAGGAGCTCGACTTCCTGCGCGCCGATCTCGCGGAGCTCGAGGCGCGACGCGACGCTCGGCCCGCGGCCGGCGCGCGCGAACCTGCCACCGGCGCGCGCGAACCTGCCACCGGCGCGCGCGAACCCGCAGCCGGCTCGCGCGAACCCGCCGCGCTCGACGCGCTGCACGACCGAATCAGAACGCTCCAGCGGGAGCGCGCCGACCTGGACCGCCGGGCGGCCGCTTCCACCGTACTTGCACGAACCGACAGGACCGCAGTGGGAGGACCCGCATGACCATGGACCCGTCCGACAAGGTGCTCGTCGCCTCCGTCCTGGAGCGCGATCGGCGCCGTCGCGGCATCGACGACGAGGTGTCGCCGAAGGACACCGACGAGGAGATCGACGAGGTTCCCGAGCTCGCTGCAGCGGAGCTCGGGGTGGACGTCGCCGTGGAGGACGGCGACCGCGGCCCCTGGCAGGAGCCGCCGGCGCAGCTCGAGGAAGAGGCCGAGGAGCCGACGCCCGAGGAGATCGAGGCGCTCTCGGCCGACATGATCGGCATCGACGACCCCGTCCGCATGTACCTGAAGGAGATCGGCAAGGTACCGCTCCTGACGGCGGAGGAGGAGGTCGTCCTGGCCAAGGCGATCGAGCTCGGCGAGCAGATCGCGGAGGAGCCCTGGAAGGGCATTCTGCAGCTCTTCGAGTGGACCAAGAACGACACCGAGCGCAAGACGCGCACCCTGCATCCGCAGCACCGGCTGCCGTACGGGCGTGAGTCGGAACGCATCGTGCGCGACGGCTTTGCCCAGGCCGAGGCCGACGGTCTGCTCGGACAGGTGCCCGACCTGCACCTGGTCAAGGCGCAGCGTGAGGCGACCGGGGAGGGGACCAAGGCGCTCCTGAAGGAGGCCAAGGCCCGCGTCCAGGCGTACAACGAGCAGCCGAGCGCCGACGCCTTCACCGACCTGGTCGACTTCGCGTTCG
>JAJYGK010000183.1 GCA_021790715.1 Chloroflexota bacterium | reverse complement strand
GTGAGCACCAACGCGCTGGAGCTCGGCGTCGACATCGGCGGGCTCGACGCATCGGTCCTCGTCGGATACCCGGGATCGATCGCGGCGACGCGGCAGCAGATGGGCCGCGCCGGCCGCCGGCAGGGAGCGAGCGTGTCGGTCCTGGTCGCCGGATCCGGTGCGGTCGACCAGTACGTCGCGTCGCACCCGGAATACGTGCTCGACCGGACGCCGGAGGAGGCGCGGCTCGATCCCGACAACCTGCACGTCCTGCTCGCGCACGTCCGGGCCGCGGCGTTCGAGCTGCCGTTCCCGCCGGGCGCACGCTTCGGGCCCGAGCCCGCCGACGACCTGCTCGCGTTCCTCGCCGAGGAGGGGCACGTGCGCCAGGCCGACGATGGGCGCTGGTACTGGGCCAGCGAGAACTTCCCGGCCAGCGAGATCTCGCTGCGCAGCGCGGCCGAGGAGAACGTCGTGATCATCGACACGACCGGGGATCGCCCTCGCGTGCTCGGCGAGGTCGACCTGTTCGCGGCCCGGACGCTCGTCCACGAGGACGCGATCTACCTGCACGAATCGCTGCAGTACCACGTGGACCGCCTCGACTGGGACGAGCGCAAGGCGTACGTCCGCCGGGTCGACGTCGACCACTACACGCAGGCGGACCTGGCGGTCACGCTCAAGCCGCTCGAGACGTTCGCCACCGCTCCGGCGTCGGCCGGCGAGCGCGGGCACGGCGAGGTCATGGTCAGCTCGCTGGCGAGCATCTACAAGAAGCTCCGCCTGGAGACCGGCGAGAACCTCGGCTGGGGACGGATCCACCTGCCGGAGATCGAGCTGCACACCACCGCGTACTGGATCGTGCTCGATGCCGACCGCTTCGCGGGATGGCGCCGCGACGACCTGGACGTGGCGCTCGTGGGCGCCGGCCGGGCGCTCCAGGCCGTGGCGAGCGTCCTGCTGATGAGCGACCCGCACGACCTCGGGATGGTCGCCCAGGTGCGCTCGCCGCACTTCGGGCGCCCGGTCGTCTTCCTCCACGAGGGTGTCCCCGGGGGTGTCGGCCTCGCCCCGCGGCTCTTCGACCGGCATGCCGAGCTCGTGGATGGCGCCCTGGGCCTGGTCCGCGCCTGTCCCTGCGAGGCCGGCTGCCCGGCCTGCGTCGGGCCGCGCCTCGAGTCCGGCGGCGACGCCAAGGCGCTCGGGCGCGCGCTGCTCGAGGCGCTCGCCGGGTCGAGCGCGGCCGCCGCGTGACATCCGAGCTGGCACGCGAGCCGGAGATGCTGCGGCCCGTGGACACCGACGTGATCGCACCTCCGTTCGAGCGCCGCCCGGCCGATCTCGCCGCCCGGCTCGCAAGGCTGCGGGCGGAAGTTCCACGCGGACACCCGGCTCCGGGCACGGACGCGCCCGTCCGCCACGCGATCCGGGACCGGGCGACGTGCCTGGCGGACGCGATCGGCGGGCAGGTCGAGCAGGGGTCCGGCGGCCGGTGGGTGCGCGTGGCCGACGTGCGCGAGCTGCCGGTGCCGTTCGAGCGGCTGGCCGAACTCCCCTATCCCGTGGATCCGGCCCACCCGCTGGTCTGCCTGGACACCGAGACCACGGGGCTCGGCACGGCAGCCGGCACCATCGCCTTCCTGGTGGGCATCGGGCGCTGGGACGGGTCGCGGTTCGCCGTCGACCAGCTGGTCCTGCCGGATCACCCGGACGAGCCCGCGTTCCTCGCCGCGCTGCGGGCCGCGATCCCGCCGGACGCCTGGCTGGTCACGTACAACGGCCGCGGCTTCGACTGGCCGCTGCTCGTCACCCGCTTCCGGATGCAGCGAGCAGCGCCGCCGGACCACGCGGGCCACCTCGACCTGCTCCCGGTCGCGCGGCAGCTGTGGCGCCACCGCCTGGACGATGCGCGCCTCTCCACCGTCGAGCGTGGCGTCGCCGGCGTCGTCCGCGTCGACGACCTCCCGGGCGCCCTCGTGCCCGCCCGCTACCTCGAGTTCCTGCGGACCGACGACGCGCGGCCGCTGCGCGCGGTGATCGATCACAACCGCCAGGACGTCGTCTCCCTGGGGCTCCTCGTCGCGCACCTGGCGACGCGCCTCGCCACGCCGCCGTCGCGCGAGCTGGAGCCCGCCGGCGACGTCGCCGCCCTCGGCCGCGCATTCGCGCGGCACCGTCGCTTCGACGAGGCGCTGGCGTGCTGCGACACGGCGGTCGGGCACGCCGCGGACGCGCGGCAGCAGGAGACGCTCGCGGCCGAGCGGGCCCGCATCCTGCGGCTCGCCGGACGGCACGAGGACTCGGCCGCCGCCTGGCAGCAGATCGCCGACGGCCGCGGCAGCCTCGCCGCGGTGGCCTGGGTGCAGCTCGCCAAGCACCACGAGCACGTCCGTCGCGACCCGGTGGCCGCCCTCGAGGCCGCCGACCGGGCGCTCGCGCTGGCGGAGCGCCAGACGGCGCTGGGCCGCGAGCTGCCCCGCCTCACGCACGATCTCGCGCGCCGCCGTGCCCGCCTGGGGCGGCGCATCGCGCGGCGCCGCGCGACGGCCGCGCCCCGGGCCTGACGGACGCCTGCCGCCTCGGTGGTCAGTC
>JAJYGK010000149.1 GCA_021790715.1 Chloroflexota bacterium | reverse complement strand
TCGTGCCCCGCCGTGTCGTCCACGCGCCGCCGGCCCGGAGCCCGTCGATCGGCGGGACGGACGGCTGCGACCCGACCGCGAGCACGACGTGGCCGGCGCCGAGGACCACCTCGCCGTCGGTCGTCGCAACCGCCACCCGACCCGGTCCATCGAGCCGGCCCTCGCCGCGGATGACGGCCGCCCCCGCCGCTTCCAGCGCGCGCACGTGCCCCGAATCGTCCGGGACATCCCGGCCCTCTCGCTCGATCATCCAGTCGCGCCTGTCGGACGCCTGCTGCCACGGGTACGACCCGCCGAGCGCGTGGATCCCCGCGGCATGCAGCAGCGTCTTCGACGGCATGCACGCGAAGAAGGGGCATTCGCCCCCGACCAGCTCGCGTTCCACCACGGCCACCGTCGCGCCGCGCGACAGGGCCAGGTTCGCCGCCGCCTCGCCGGTCGGCCCGCCGCCCACGATCACGAACTCGTATCGGTCCACGACACTCCCCTCGTCGTCGCGCGGCCGATCGGCGCGCTCGGCTGACTGTCGGGGGCATCCGGCGCGGGCGCTCGACGACGGGCCCGGCCGTGTCCGAGGATCCGGCCGCGCGTTGCCGCGCCGGCGTGTCTCGCGATCTTCCCCCGCGTCGTCGCGGTGGCCGTGGTCGTCGTGCGCGGGCAGCGACTCGACGCCCGTCGCGTGTCGGCGCTCCTGCTCCTCAACCCGATCGCCGCGGCGCTGCTCTCGCTGGCGCTCCTGGGCGAGCGCCTGAGCCCGGTCCAGCTGCTCGGCGCGCTGCTGGTGCTGGCCGGGATCGCATCGGCCTCGGGGGCGGCGTCCTGGGCCGGGGCGTCGCTGCGGGACCGCGCCGCGCGGCGGTCAGTCCCGGGACGGGCCGGGTGAGGGAGTGCGGCCGGTCGTCGACGGCTCGTGCCCGGGGCCCCGCGTCGTCCGGGCGCCGGACCACCGGACGACCCGTTCGGCCGACGGCGCCTGGACGAGCAGCGTGAACAGCACGATCCCGAACGTGATCCCCTGGAGCTCGGCGCGGTCGGGGAAGCCGGCCGGCAGGGCCAGCGCGAGCGCAACGGCGACGGCGCCGCGCAGCCCGGCCCAGAACATGACGTGCAGCCAGGCGAGCGGGAGCCGCTCCCGCCCGACCAGGCGCTCCGCCAGGGAGGATGCGCCGCCGAGCATCAGGTAGACGACGGCGGCCCGGGCCGCGAGGATCGCGAGGACGCCCCACGCGATCGGCGCCAGCACGTCCGCGAGCCGGGAGAGCGGGATCGCCAGGCCGATCAGCAGGAACACCAGCGCCGTCAGGAGGAAGGCGAGGAACTCCCAGACGTCCTCGATCGCCTCCTGCACCCGCGCGCTCAGCCCGACCCGCCGCCCGTACGTGCCGAGCACGACGCCCGCCACCACCGTCGCGATGATGCCCGACATCCCGAGCCGATCCGCGACCAGGTAGGTGCCGTAGGCCGCCAGCAGAGTCAGCGTCAGCTCGACGAGGTGGTCGTCGGTCAGGGCGGCGAACCGCGAGATCACGACGCCCGAGGCGATCCCGATCACCACGCTCCCCACCGAGATGCCCACGAACTCGACGGCGGCCTGTCCCGCGCCGACGTGCCCCGACACGGCCGCTACCGCGATCGTGAACGCCACGATGCCGGTCCCGTCGTTCAGGAGGCTCTCGCCCTCCACGAGGGTGCCGAGGCGGACGGGTGCATGCAGGCGCCGGAGGCTCGACGTGACCGACGCGGGGTCCGTGGCCGAGACCATGGCGCCGACGACGAACCCCGAGCCGAGCGACAGGCCGGTCGCCAGGTGCAGGACGAGCGCGACGAAACCGGCGACGACGAGCACGCCCGGGACCGCCAGCAGGAGCACGCCGCCGAGGGCCTGCAGCAGGTGGTCCTGGTCCAGCGAGTAGGCGGCCTCGAAGACGAGCCCGGGAAGCAGCACGAGCAGCACCAGCTGTGGGCTCAGCTCGACGCGCAGCGGCGGCGAGACGGTCGAGATCGCGACGCCGAAGATGACGAGGGCGACGACGTAAGGGAGCCCCACCCGGCGCGTGACGAGCCCGACGAAGGCCAGCACGACGAGGAGGCCGACGAACGCCTCCATCACCTGGACGATCGATGTCCCGCTCACGGTGCCCGGCCCACGAGGGCCAATGCTAGGGCGCCCGGGACGGCCGGGCGCGCTCCCCCATACACTCCCGGACATGAGCTCGTACCGGTACGGAATCCTGGGCGCCGGACGTCAGGGGACGGCCGCGGCCTACGACCTCGTCGTACGCGGCGAGGCGGCGTCGGTGACGCTCGCCGACATCGACCGGGAGGCGGCCCGCCGCGCGGCGGAGCGCGTGAACCTGCTCACGGGCACCGAGCGTGCGTCCGGGGTGGCCCTCGACGTCACGGACCGCGCCGCGCTCGTCGCGTTCCTGCGCCCGCTCGACGCGTGCATCGCCGCCGTCTCGTACAAGCTGAACATGGGGATCGCCGAGGCCGCCCTCGAGGCCGGCACGAGCATGTGCGATCTCGGCGGGCACACGGCGACGGCGCTCGCCCAGATCGGTCTCGCCGACC
>JAJYGK010000044.1 GCA_021790715.1 Chloroflexota bacterium | reverse complement strand
AGCGGCGAGGGACGTCCCGTTCCCCCACCGGCCCCGCCACCCGGCGCGACCGACTCGAGCGGCCCGGTGGAGGCTGCCGCGCCTCCGACGGCCGCCGCGCGGACGCCGCGCGCCGAGGGCGGACGCAGGCCGGCGCCGCTCGCCCGCCCGGGGGTCTGCTGGCGCCGATCCGGCGCCGACGCCGGCCGGCGCGCCTGTCGCTTGCCGCTCACGACATGGGACTCCAGGTCATCGGTGTCGACCTCGCGCCGGTCGCTACGACGCCGCCGGCGAGACGGACGGGGCCGCCGAACCGGCCGAGGCCGCCGGGCTTGAGGAGGCGGGCGACGATCCGGGCTTCGCGGACGGCGCGGCCTGCAGCGCGGCGTCGATCGCCGACGAGATGCTCGAGAGGTCGAGCCCGCCGGTGTACTGCTTGCCGTTGATGAACAGCGTCGGCGTTCCCTGGATGCCGAGCTGCTTGCCCTGGTTCGTCGAGGCCTGGACCGCGCTCAGCATCGACGGGTCCGCCAGGCACTGGTCGAACTTCACCTGGTCGAGGCCCAGCCGTTTCGCGACCGAGTCGAAGAGCGACCGGTTCGCCCAACCCCCGTTCTCGGTGCCCTGGTTCGCGAACAGGTACTCCATGTAGGCCCAGAACTGGCCCTGGTCGCCGGCGCAGCGCGCCGCCACCGCGGCGGCGTCGGACGCCGACCCGATGAACGAGAAGTCGTGGTACGTGATCTCGAGCTGGCCGCTGGTCACGTACTGGCTGATGAGGTGCGGCTCGATCTGCTCCGTGTACATGTCGCAGTACGGGCACTGGAAGTCTTCCCACTCGTCGAGCTTGACCGGCGCCGTCGAGTCGCCGAGCGAGCGGCCGTGGGCGAGCCCGGCGGGCACCGCCGAGGGGGTGACGAGCGCGGTGGTGCTTCCCCCGCTCGCGTTCTGGACGAGCAGGACGACCAGCGTGACGGCCGCCAGGACGACGACCGCGGCCGTGACGAGCCCGAGCGGGGAGCTCAGGATCCCCGCGGCGCCGGCCCGTGGCGTCGGGCGTCCCGCCGCGACGCGCTGCGCGCGCTGCGCCGCGCGTCGTTCCCGGCGTGCGGCCGAGTTCGAGGTGGGGCGGTTCGTGCTCAGGCTGGAACTCCTTTCGGGACGCGGCGGGTCCTCCTCGAGGGGCCCGCGTGAGCCGGCAGACAGGGCGTCGCGCCCGCACAGGCAGACGCGCGCATCCGGCAGGGTACAGCAGGAGGGCGCGGAACGAGCCGGGGCGCCCGCCGGCGTCCGGCCGCTCGCTCGTCAGGCCTGCTCGACCGCGTCGACGATGCCGACCACGAGCGTCCGCACCGGGGCGCCCGGCATGCCGATGATCTGCCGCGCCGAGTTGCCCTCGTCGAGCAGCAGCACCGTCTCCCCCGCCCCGGCACCGACCGTGTCGATCGCGATCAGGTAGCCGCCCGCGGGTGCGCCGGAGGGATCGAGCAGCTCGCAGAGCAGCAGCCGCCGTCCCTGGTAGGCGGGGGCGGCGATCGTGGAGACGATCGTCTGCGCGACCCGCGCGAGCTTCATGCCGGCCCCCGACGCCGGCGGTGCCTCGCCGGTGCCGCGGATCCGGCCGTGCCGCCGGCGCGCCTTCCGGCGACGGGCTCGACCGCGTCGACGATGCCGACGATCGCGTGGTCGACCGGCACGAACGGCTCGGGCATGGCGAGCGCGGCCTCGCGCGCCGCCACGACGTAGACGAGCTCGCCCGGCCCGGCCATGTGGACGGCATCGGCCGCCACGAGCTGACCGCCGACGGGCCGCCGCGCGGCGTCGAGCGGCTGCACGATGAGGAACTTCACGCCCTCGAGGCCGGGTGTCTTCACGGTCGCGACGACGGTGCCGGTGACGCGGGCGAGCTGCATGCCTCAGCGCTCCCGCGGCACGACGCGGCGGCGGAACCGCGCGTCGGCGACGAGCTCGGCGCGCATCTCGGCGTGCAGCTGGGCGATGACCCGGCAGACGGCCCGCTCGGGCGCGGGGACGGCCGCGCCGCCGAGCTCGACCGCCGCCTCCACCTCCGAGACCGGCCCGTCGAAGAGGACGTAGCCCTTGCCGCCCAGGCCGTCGGCCAGGCGCAGCTCGAGCAGGCGCACGCGGGCCCCCTTCACCCCGGCGTCGGCCGCGGCGATGATGGAGGCGACGGTCGGGGTCTCGATGACGCCGAGGGCCTCGCCGCGCGCGGATGCGAGCCGCCCCCCGATCGCCGCCACCACCGCCGGGTGCACGTGCGGCAGGAAGACGGCGTCGAGCAGCGCCGCGGCGCCCACGGCCCGTCCCGCGGCCAGCGCCTCCTCGACATCGGCCACCGCGCCGCCGACGAGCACGAGGTAGCGGCCCGGATGGACCGTGCCGGCGCGCAGGAGATCGACCGGCGCCCGCTTGGCCATGGCGTCGCCGGCCGCGATGCCGACCGCGATCGAGTCGAACTCGACGAGGCCGAGCGCGGGCTCGATGGCCGGCGCTTCGACCGCGACCGCCGGCCGCCGGCCGCCGGCCGTGTCGCCGCCGTCCGGCCGGGCGCGTCCGCCGCCCACGGCGCCGGTCACACGATCCTCAGCGAGCCGACGACCGTGATCCGCCGTTCGCGGGAGAACGTGCGCGGCCG
>JAJYGK010000116.1 GCA_021790715.1 Chloroflexota bacterium | reverse complement strand
CCTCATCCCGATGACGCGCGGGCTGCTGTCCACGTGCTACGTGCGCCCGACGCGTGCCGTCACCCAGGCCGACCTCGATGCGCTGTATGCCGATGCGTACGGAGCCGAACCCTTCGTGCAGGTGGCTCCGGCACCGCCGGCCACGAAGACGGTCGTGGGGAGCAACCTGTGCCGCGTGCACGTCCGGCTGGACGCGCGCAGCGGCCGGGTCCTCGCCATGGCGGTGACCGACAACCTCGTCAAGGGGGCGGCGGGACAGGCGGTCCAGTCCCTCAACATCGCCTTCGGGCTGCCCGAGACCACCGGCCTCGAGCAGCTCCCCCTGTACCCGTGATGCGGCCCGGGATGCCGGACGCCGCGCTGCAGCGCCTCGCGGAGGCGGCGGCCGCCATGCCGGTCGAGGAGCGCGTGTGCCTCCCGGCAGGCTTCGCCGCGGGTGCCGCCGCCATCGGGATCAAGCCGAGCGGGCGGCCGGACCTCGCCGTCGTCGTCGTGACGACACCGGAGCCTGCGTCCGCGACGGGCCTCTTCACCCGGAACCTCGTCGCAGCGGCGCCCGTGCGCCTCAGCCGCGCCCACCTCGCCGCCAGCGGCGGCAGGGTCCGCGCGCTGGCGATCACGGCCGGCAGCGCCAACGCGGCCACCGGGCCGGAGGGCGACGCGGACGAGGAGGAGATCAGCGGGGCGCTCGCGGCCGCCGCCGCGTGCCCGCCCGCCGAGGTGGTCCGTGCCTCCACGGGGCTCATCGGGCCCCGCCTGCCCGTGCCCCGCGTGGTCGCGGGGATCGGCGGGCTCGTGCCGGACCGCGTGGCACGCGACGATGCCGCGCTGGAGGCGGTGGCGCGGGCGATGATGACGACCGACACGCGGGTCAAGGCCGCCACGGCGACGGTGGACGCCGGGTCCGGCGGCGGCTGGCGATCGGTGCGCGTCAGCGGGATCGTGAAGGGCGTGGGGATGATCCACCCGGGCATGGCGACGATGATCGCGATCGTCCTGACCGACGCGCCCGTCGCACCGGCCACGCTGTCGGCGCTCCTGCCCCCTGCCGTCGCGCTCTCGTTCGACCAGCTGACCGTCGACGGAGACACGTCGACGAACGACACGGTCCTCGTCCTCGCTTCAGGCGCCGCCGGCGGCGACGAGATCCTGCCCGGGACCACCGATGCCGAGTCCGTGGCGGTGGCGATCGCCGCGGTGTGCCGCTCGCTGGCCCGCCAGCAGGCCGCCGACGGCGAAGGGGCGACCTGCCGCATCGCGTGCCGCGCAACCGGGGCGGCGTGCCTGGACGACGCCCGTGCCGTCTCGCGCGCGGTCGTGCGGAGCACGCTGTTCAAGGCGGCCGTCCACGGCCGCGACCCGAACTGGGGCCGGGTGGCCGCGGCGGTCGGCGCCGCGGCCCGGCCCGACGGGACGCCCGTCGCCGTCGACGTCGCGTCGCTGCGCATCGCGCTGTGCGGGACGCCCGTCTTCGCCGGCCGGCCGCTCGCCTTCGACGTCGCCGCGGTGCGCGGCGCGATGGAGGCGCCGGAGGTGACGGTCGACGTGGACCTGGGCCTCGGGGAGGCGGCCGCGGAGGCGTGGGGTTGCGACCTGACCGAGGCGTACGTGCGGGAGAACGCGGAGTACTCGACGTGAGCGGCCCGGACGTCGGCGCGGGCCGCCCGGCGGGCGATCCCATCGGCGGCGAGCTGGTCGTCGTGAAGCTCGGCGGGACGACGATCGCCGGACAGGAGCACGTCATCGACCAGGTCGCCGAGGTCGCCCGGACACGCCCGGTCGTCGTGGTGCACGGCGGCGGCGCCCGGGTCACCGGCTGGCTCGACCGGCTCGGGGTCGCGACCCGTTTCGAGGACGGGCTGCGCGTCACCGACGAGCCGGCCCTCGAGGTGACCGCCGCGGTCCTGCGCGGCGCGGCGAACGTCGAGCTCGTGGCCGCGCTGCGCGCCCGCGGATGCGACGCGGTCGGCGTCTCCGGCGTCGACGGCGGGCTGCTGTCCGGACGACGCGTGCACGGCAAGGGACTCGTCGCGACGATCGCCGGGGTGCGCCCCGCGTTCGCGCGGACGCTCATCGACGCGGGCCACGTGCCGGTGGTGGCGCCCCTCGCGCTCGACGAGGACGGGACCGTGTGCAACGTCAACGCCGACGACGTCGCGGCCGGGCTGGCGCACGGCCTGGCGGCGCGCGCGCTGGTCCTGCTCACCGACGTCGACGGGGTGCGCGGGATCGACGGCGCGCGGATCCCGTGGATGTCGCCGGACGAGGCCGACGCGCTGATCGCCTCCGGCGTGATCGCCGGCGGGATGATCCCGAAGGTGCGCGCGGCCGTGCGCGGCCTCGCGTCGGTCCCGGGAGCGCAGGCCGTGATCGCGGACGGCAGCCAGCCGGGCGTCCTGCGACGCGTGCTCGACGGCGCCGAGGCCGGCACGCGGATCGCCCCCGCTCCGGCGGCGCGTCGTGAGGGCGCGGCATGAGGAGCACGACATGTCGGTGCTGAGCCCGGCGGCGAAGCGCGTCCGCCAGCAGCTGATCGTCGAGCTCGTCGGGCAGCACGCGGTGCACAGCCAGGAGGAGCTCGTCGAACTCCTCGCCTCGCACGGCTTCGTTGTCACGCAGGCCACCGTCTCGCGCGAC
>JAJYGK010000132.1 GCA_021790715.1 Chloroflexota bacterium | reverse complement strand
GGAAACCGTTTCGTCAGGTAGCCGACGACGCCGGGCTCCGGCGTCCCGTCCGTGCTCACGCGGGCACCGCCAGCGGCTCCACGGCCGGCCTTCCCGGTCCCTCCGCCGCGGCGTGCCGCCGCACCCGCAGCTGCTGCGCCACCCGCGCCTCCTCGAGCAGCGCCTCGCGCAGGCGCGGAAGCCCGAGCCGGTCGAACGTGGATGCCGCGTGCCGGGGGGCCTCGAGCGCGCCCCGCAGCGCGTCCTCCAGCCGCACCTCGAGGCCCTCGCCGCCCTCGACGACCCGCACGAGCCCCCGGGAGGCGAAGCGCTCGGCACGGATCTGCTGCTCGCGCCGCGGCCACGTGCGCGGCACGACGATCGTCGGCGTCCCGCTGGGGATCGCCTCCATCAGCGAGTTGTAGCCGCCCATCGTGACGATGGCTCCGGCGGCCGCCATGACGCCCTCGAGCCCGGGGATGAACTCCTCGAGGTGGCCTCCGCGACTCGCCCGGACCGCGTCCTGCAGCGCGGCGCGGTCCCCGGCGGGCATGAGCGGTCCGGTCACGAGCAGGCTCGGCAGGCCGAGCCGCTCGGCGGCGGCCAGCGTGCCGAGCAGGACCTCCACGCCGTCCCCGCCGCCGCCGGCCGTCCCCAGCACCACCTGCATGTCCGGCGTCCAGCCGGGGATCGGCACGGCAGGCTCCGCCGCCGGCTGCCTGCAGAGGTACCCGCAGTAGGTCGTCCGCTGCAGGGTTCCGGCCGGGATCCCGTACCCGGCCAGGTCCACGAGGTCCGGGCTGCCGTACACGACCACCCGGTGGTAGACGTCGCGCAGCGTCGATGGGACGCCCTGCTCCTCCCATGCCCGCCTGACCGCGGCGGGCTCGTCGACGACGTCTCGCAGGCCGAGCACGATCCGGGTCGCGGGCGACCGGTGCCGGAGCGAATCGAACGCGCGCAGGAGCTCGCCCTTCATGCCCTGCGGCGCGTGGTCGACGAGAAAGACGTCCGGCTCGAAGCGGCGGGCGACGTCCGCGATGATCGCCGCCCGCGCGCGCCAGACGATCGAGAATGGGAGCCGTGGATCCCGCGAGGCGTACTCGTCCACACCGGTCTTCACGACCGGCGGCAGCGGGACCACCGCCAGGTTCGCCGGCAGCTCGAAGCGCTCCGCCACGGTCGATCCGCTCAGCAGGACGACCTGCAGTCCGGGAACGTGCCGCAGGAGATCCTGCGCGATGAGGACGTTCCGCCGCAGGTGGCCGAGGCCGTACGTGTCGTGGGAATAGAGGAGGAGGCGCTGCAGGCCGGGACGCGCATTCATGGACGTGCTCCTCGCTGTGGGTGTGTGTCGCTGGACCGTTCGGCCGGCTCCGCTCATGCGGCCCGCCGCAGGTGCTCCCGTCCGGCCGCCCCGGCGGGTCGAGCGGATGTCCCACGCACCCTGCTGCGGACCCAGGCGACCTCCTCGGCGAAGGCGACGCGCGGCCGGAATCCGAGCAGTTCGCGGGCCCGCGTCAGGTCGGCTTCCGTGTGGCGGACGTCGCCGCGCGCCACGGGCTCGTGCCGGACGTGGACGGTCCGCCCGGTGAGGTGTTCGAGGAGCCGGATGGCCTCGAGCAGCGAGACGCGCGATCCGCCTCCCACGTTGACGGCCATGCCGGCCACGGGTGCGCCGGCCGCGAGCACGGTCGCCTCCACGATGTCGTCGACATGCGTGAAGTCTCGGCTCTGCGTGCCGTCGCCGAGCACGTGGAGGTGGGCTCCGCGAAGGGCGGCCTCGGCGAAGCGCCGCAGCGCCAGGTCGGGACGCTGGTCGGGCCCGTAGACCGTGAAGTAGCGCAGGGCCACCGTCTCCAGCCGTCCCGTATTGGCGGCCAGGACCGTCCGCTCGGCCGCGAGCTTCGTGCGTCCGTACGGGGAGATCGGCGCGACCGGCGCCGTCTCGAGGAACGGGACGGGCGCATTGCCGTAGAGCGACGACGACGACGCATACACGATGCGGCGCACCGAGGGGCTCCCCTGGGCGGCCGCCACGAGGCGCGCGGAGGCCTCCACGTTGTCGTGGTGATACAGGCGCCCCTGGCGGAAGCTCGGCCGCACGCCGGGCCGCCCGGCCAGGTGGAAGACGACCTCGACACCGCGCAGGAGCTGGTCGAGGGGGACCTCGACGAGATCTCCGGCCACGAGGCGGAACCGGCGGTGGCGCGCCAGCGCGGCGGCACGGGCGAGCTTCTCGGCCGGGTCGTATGTGTCCGTGAACCCGTCGACGCCGATCACGTTCCAGCCGTCATCGAGCAGTCTCGCGCTGAGGTGGGATCCGATGAAGCCGGCGGCGCCGGTCACCAGGCACGTGGACATCTGCCTCCTCCAGGCTCAGGGATCTGGGGTCGTCGAGGCGCCCGCGGCGGTCGCCGTCGGGGCCGGTGTCGCGTCCGTCGTCGCGGTGGCGTCGGGCTCCGGTGTCGAGATCGCCGCCGGCGCCTCGTTCGAACCGGCCGTGCCCCCGCCCTGGACGGGCTCGGGGAGCTGGGCGGCCCCCGCGGAGGGATCGGCCGACGGCGCCGCGGTGGGCCCTGGCGATCCCTGGGCCGTCGGGGGCTCGGCGGTCGGCTGATCGAGCGGCGTCGTGGCCTTCGGGTGCGGCGTGCCGGCGACGGACGCGC
>JAJYGK010000119.1 GCA_021790715.1 Chloroflexota bacterium | reverse complement strand
CGTCGTGACCTCGAGCACGACCTCGTCGCCGACGGCCAGGCGATCGCCGGTCGACAGCGAGGAGAGCTCGATCCCCTCCAGCGTCAGGTTCTCCCCGACCGATCCGGCGAAGATCGGGTGCCCGTCGGTGCGGACCCTGGCGATGGCCTCGACCGAGTACAGGCACACGGCGCGGAAGGGACCGCCGTGGACGGTCCGATCGGCGTGGTCGTCGCCCTCGAGGCCGAATCTCCCGACGCGGGCCGCCGGAACCGGCAGCTTGGGCACGCCGCCGGGCGACACGTTCACCTGGACCACGCGACCGGCGGCGGCCGGAGGCGCGACCGGGTCGGGAGTCGGGACGGCGTCGGGACGCATCCCGGCAGCGGGCCCAAGGCCGGCATCGGGAAGCGACCGCGAGCCGCGGCGATCGATCGGCACGCGCCGATGATAGGTGGCGGCGGATGAACGGTCCGGACCGGCAGACTCGCGCCGACCCACCTGCTGGCGCCGACCGCCCAGTTCGAACCGGCCGATCTGCTGGGCCGATCGAGCCGCTCACGCCGGCCGGGCTCATGCCGACGACCGGCCGATGCCGCCCGCACGAGGGGATCGGTGCCTCCCCGGAACTCACCCGGGGGGCGGGCCGGGCGCGTCGCACCGCCGTGTCCGAGGAGGAAGGCTGGACTTGCTATCACCGGGTAGCATGGAAGGTGCGGCACCGCCGGCCACCGACAGGGGTGACCATGTGGGGCTCGCGTTCGTGGGAGAGGGGACGATGATCCGCCCAGAACGTGCTACCTCCAAGGCTCATGAGTGGGCGCCATGGGACGACCGGCCCGCGGCGCCACGGTCCCTGGTGGCGGCACTCCCGGCAGTGGCGCCGCCCCACGCACCCGCCCGGCGGGCCGGTGCCCCCGAAGGGCCCCGAGCGGCCCGCGGCGATCGTGCCCCCGAAGGCCTCTCGGCACCCGGACGGCACCGGGCACCCGGACTCCCCCGATCGGTGACCGCGCGCTCCGGCGGTGCGCATCCATCGCCCGTGGCCTCGCCGACATCCGATCGGGACGTCGCGGCGCCGGATGCCGTCGACCCGGTCGACCGGGCGGCGGTCAGGGCGGCTGCCGATGCGTGGGAGACGTTCGGCGTTGCGTGGGATCTCCCTCCGGCGACGTCGCGCGTCCAGGGGCTGCTCCTGGTCGTGGGCCGGCCGCTGACCGAACGCGAGGTCCGGGAGACCCTCGGCCTCAGCCACCGTGCCGCGTCGATCGCGCTGGCGGATGCGGAGGTCGCGGGGCTCGTCGTCCGGGCTGCCGACCGGCGGCGAACGGGACGGCGCGGCCCGGCCGGCACCGCGTGGGCGGCGGAGCGCGACGCGTGGCGCTGGCTCGGTGCGCTCGCTCGGCGGCGGTGGGGGGCGTCGGCCGCCGCGCGCGCGCTCGAGGAGGCGGCGGCCGCCGCGCCGCCCGGGAGCGACCTGCGCTCGCGTCTGGTCGAGCAGGCGGAGTTCGTGCGGCTCCTGGATCGGGCGACCGCCGCCGTCGCAGCGTTGCCTCCCCGCGACCTCGAGCTGCAGGTGCGCGGCCTGGCGTCCGGCCCCGGGGAGAACGCCGCCGGCCTGCCCGTCGAGGAGCCGTCGGCACCGTAGCGGTCCCCGGCCGCCGCGGCCTGCACCGTAGCGGCCCCCGGCCGTCGTCGCGGCTCACGGCCGCCGTCGCGGCTCACGACTGTCGCGGTCATGCGTGGCCGCCGCATCCGCGCCGGGTGCCCCGCGGGGCACCACCATGGCGATACGTCGGGCTCAGCTGCCGCGCGGAATCTCCGCCTGCGACGCGGGTGCCGGGATCTGCGGGGGTGTCAGGCCGGCGAGGTCGCGTGCCCGGACCAGCACGTCGTCGAGCATCTGCGGCGTCAGCCGTCCGGTGAACGTGTTCTGCTGGCTCGGGTGGAAGCAGCCGAGGAGCGCGTACGGGCCGACGTGCGCGAGGGTTCCGTGCCCGAAGCGGGGGCGCGGCCGGACCCGGTGCCCGGCGATGTCCAGCACCCGGAGCACGCCGTCCCAGCCGAACGCGCCGAGCGCGACGATCACGCGGATCTTCGGCAGCAGGCGCAGTTCCCGGACGAGGTACGGCAGGCAGCGATCGCGCTCGGAGGGGAGGGGCCGGTTCGCGGGTGGGGCACATCGCACCGCGGCGGCGACATACGCGCCGCGCAACGCGAGACCATCGTCCGCCGAGGTCGAGGTCGGCTGGTTCGCCAGTCCGGCCCGGTACATCGCCGCGAACAGCACGTCGCCCGACCGGTCGCCAGTGAAGACGCGCCCGGTGCGGTTCCCGCCGTTGGCCGCCGGTGCAAGCCCCACGACGAGGATCCGGGCCCGCGGATCCCCGAAGCCGGGCACGGGCCTGGACCAGTACGTCCACGAGGCGAAGCGCGCGACCTTCTCCCGCCCGGCCCGCTCGCGCCACTCCACGAGCCGCGGGCACGCGCGGCACTCGACGATGTCCGCCGTGACGTCGTCGAGCGTCCGGTCGCCTGCCAGGTCGTGGGCAAGCGTCAGATCGGGGGTCACGCGCTCGTGGTGCGGGTCGTCTCGATCCATGCCCCACGATCTTGCCTCGCGCCGAGGTTGCGCGTCGGACCGGCCTGCTGCCGGGCCGTCGGGGAGGGCTCGCGGCCGTCGGG
>JAJYGK010000204.1 GCA_021790715.1 Chloroflexota bacterium | reverse complement strand
GGACGCGTCCCCGCCGGCGCGTCCCGTGCGGCACCCGACCTCCCGGGATCCTGGTCCGGGCCGGCAGGGCCTCCTGGCGGCTCCCCGCCGGGAGGTTCCCCGTCCGCGGGTGCCTCGGGCGCTTCTCCGTCCGTGGGTGCCGCGGGCGCTTCCCCGCCGGGCGCGGCCGGAAGCCGCAGGCGCAGCACCGTCGCAGTCTCGTCTCCGACGACCCGCTCCACCGTCCCCCCGTGGGGCTCGATCTCGGCGCGTGCGGCGGCCAGGTCGGGGTCCCGGCCGCCGGTCCCCTCGCCGGTCCAGCGCAGCTCGATCGCCACGTCCTCGCCCGCCGGCACGGCCCCCACGGAGAGCGCCGCCGCGCCGCGGAGCGCTCTTCCCATCGCGAGCGCCAGTGCCACGGTCGCGCGCCGGACCGCCGAGGGCGCGACGGCGACGACGGCCGGGACGCCGGCAGGCTCGAGCGAGACCGTCGTGCCGGGCGCCGACACGGCCGTCAGGAGCTGCTCGACGTCGCCGAGCGCCGTGCCGAGGTCCGCGATCGGCGCCTCCGACCCCGGCGGAGCCAGCAGCAGGAGTTCCCGGGTGAGCTCGGCCGCGACGCGCGTTGCGGCCGCGGCGCGCTCGACCGGGTCGCGCGCCGGCGCGTCGGCCGGCAGGTCGAGCAGCGCGAGCGAGGCGTAGCCGGAGATCGCCATCAGCAGGTTGTTCGTGTCGTGCGCCACGGCGCGCGCGATGCCGGCCAATGCATCGAGGCGCGCGGCATCCGTGCCGGGATCGCGGGACCCGCCCGGCGGCAGCTCCGTCATCGCTCCGGGAGGCTCCTGCCCTGGTCCGCCGGCAGCACGGCACGGAGGAACGCCTGGAGATCTCGCCGGACACCGAGGCGTCGAAGCGCACGTTGCGCCATGGCGTCCAGGTCGTCGTCGTACTCGCGGCCGAGCCCCGCGGACGCGGCCTCGAGGTGACGCTGCATCGCGGACCGCGCGGCCTCCGGGTCGCGCGTCGCGATCGCCTCGTAGACCCGGGCGTGGAGGGGCGCCGTCCGGCGGTGCACCTCCGGCTCGCCCAGCGCCCGGACCATCAGCTCGGCCGACAACGGCGCCAGCGAGGCGAGCATCGCCTCGAGGATCCGGCTGTGCGCCGCGGCCGCCACGCGCAGGTGGAAGGCGAGGTCGGCGCGGACCAGGTCCTCTGGCGCGGTCGACGTCTCGAGCTCCTCCAGGAGCCCGCCGAGGTCCCGGACGTCCTCGAGGCCCGCGCGCCGCGCAGCGAGCGACGCCGTCTCGCACTCGACGAGCATCCGCGCTTCGGTGAGTTCGCGGACCGTGGGATGCGCGCGGCGGTAGAGCGCGTCGAGGGGCCGTGCGCCGGCCAGCGGCGAGGGCCGCTGCACGAAGGCGCCGCGCCCGGGATCGATCCGGATCAGGCCGCGCTCCGAGAGGATCCGCAGCGCCTCGCGGACCATGGGCCGGCTGATGCCGTGCTGCTCCGCGAGCTGGCGCTCCGCCGGCAGCCGATCGCCCGGTGCCAGCCCGCCCGACATGATCTCGGCCTCGAGCTCGCCGGCCACCGCGTCCCGGCTCGTGCGCGGCCGATTGGTCATACCGCGACCATACGCGACCCGCGCGTCCCAGTCAATGCGGCCGGCCCGTCACGGCCCCGCAACGGTTCCCTTCGCTCGCGCAAGGCGGAGGATACCGGCAGGCTCGGTTGACACGACCGTCGCCCCGGGCTACCGTGGACGCGATGCGGTGGTATGACCAGGCGAGCGTCGCCGGACGCATGCGTGCGCAGGGCGTCGCCGCGAGCCGCCCGTGCGTGAGGGTCAGGAGACCGGGCAGCGGGTGGCGGGGTTCCCGCCGTCCCGTGCGTCCGCGCTGGACGGACACGTTCGTCCGAGAGAAGGGAGCACGCTGCTCATGAAGCTGGGGCTCGTCGGGCTGGGGCGCATGGGCGCCAACATGTCGCGCCGGTGGCTGCGCAACGGCCACACGGTGGTGGGCTATGCGCGCCACGCCGAGACGGTCGAGGCGATGGTGAAGGACGGCGCGATCTCCGACGGGGCCACCTCGCTGGCCGACCTCGTCGCCAAGCTCGACACGCCGCGCGTGCTCTGGCTGATGGTCCCGGCGGCCTCGGTGGACGACACGATCGCCCAGCTCGTGCCGCATCTCGCGCCGGGCGACATCGTCGTCGACGGCGGCAACAGCTACTACCGCGATGACATCCGCCGCGCGCACGAGCTCGAGCCCTCGGGGGTCCGCTACCTCGACTGCGGCACCTCGGGCGGCGTGTGGGGACTCGAGCGCGGCTACTGCCTCATGATCGGCGGGCCCGAGGACGCGGTGGCGCACCTCGACCCGATCTTCCGCGCACTGGCGCCGGGCCTCGGCTCGGCGAGCCGCACGCCCGGGCGCGAGGGCGAGCCCGACACCGCCGAGCAGGGCTACCTGCGCTGCGGCCCCGCGGGCGCCGGGCACTTCGTCAAGATGGTGCACAACGGCATCGAGTACGGCGTCATGGCGGCCTACGCCGAGGGCCTCAACATCCTCGCGCACGCGAACATCGGCGGCGTCGAGCGCGAGATCGACGCCGAGACGACGCCCCTGCGCGAGCCCGAGCTCTACCGCTACGACCTCGACCTGCCGGCGGTCGCCGAGGTCTGGCGGCGCGGCTCGGTGATCGCG
>JAJYGK010000060.1 GCA_021790715.1 Chloroflexota bacterium | reverse complement strand
AGTGCCGGACCGAGCCCATTCGCTCTCGATGCGGGAACGAACCCGTTCGCCCCGGATGCGTCGCGCCGACCAGCCAACCCCTTCGCCCCTGCGCCGCGGCTGGTCGAGCGGCCGGACGCGGGCGGGCCGCGCAAGCTCGGGTTGCTCGCCCGCGGGCTCGGCGTCTTCGGCAGCTACGCGCGTCTCCTGCTCGTCGACGGCCGTGCCGTGGCGTACTGCCAGTTCGGGCCGCTGTCCGCGTATCCCCGCGCGCTGCAGCTTCGCGAGTTGTACCCACAACTGCCGTCGTCCCCGCTCCCGGCCGTCATCACGTGCATCGCGACGACCCCGGACGCCCGCCGGCAGGGCCAGGCACTTCGCCTGGTGGAGGATGTGTGCGGCGAACTGGCCCGTCGCGGGTTCGCGGCGGTGGAGACGTACCCGGAGACCGGGGCGCGCGCGGACGCGACGAGCGCGGCCACGCCGGCGTTCTGGGAGCGTGCCGGGTTCACGGTCGCGGTGGCCGACGATCGCTTCCCGGTGATGCGCCGCGATCTCTGACCGCGCCGGGATCGGGCGTTGTCGCGCCACCCGGCGGCCGCTCGTCCGGGGTGGCCGGGTCGCGCAGCAGTTCCGCGATCTGCTCCCGGGTGGTCGGGGGGAGCCGCTCCAGCTCCGCCTGCGCGTCGGGTGACGCCAGGCGCCCGAGGAGGTCCGCGGCCGCTTCCGGCTCCATCAGCTCCAGCACTCGGCGGCGCCGGTCCGCGGCCAGCGCCTCGAACACGTGCGACCGTCGCTCCGGGGCCACCGCCTCGAGGGTGCTCGTGGCGATCTCCGCCGGCAGCACGCTGAGGAGTTCCGCGGCGTGCCGGCACGGCACGGCATCGAGCAGGCGTGCGATGTCGTCGGGCGGCAGCCCGGCGATGTGCCCGTGCGCGTCGTGGCCGGCCAGCGCAGCGGCCGGATCGCCCCGCAGGTACTCGACGCGCCTCCACTCGAGGATGTCGCACGGTCGCGGCGACAGGTGCAGCAGCCCGAGCGTCGCGCGCCGGACCAGAGCGCGGCGGCTCACGTCCGTCGCCGCGAGCACGAGGTGGCCGTCGAGCTCCTCGATGACGAGGTCGTTGACGCGGGTCGCGCAGCGCTGCCGCAGGTCGAGGACGGCCGCGTCGAGCACGTCGCGGCGGGCGAGCACGCATCGATCCGGCGCGGCACGGTCCGCCGGTGGCGCCGACACCAGGCCGGCGACGCGGAAGACGCGGTGGACCGGGTCGAGCCTCCCGATCGCTCGGATCAGGGCCGGCCCGCCGGGAGCATCCACGAGGATGGCCGTCACCGGCGGCTCGTCCGGCTCGCGGAGGTCGAGCACCAGGTCGCGGATGCGGGCGCGGGTCCCGGCAGGATCGACGGCGTGGTAGCGGAGCAGCACCGACAGAGACGCCGACGGCCGGTCCGAGGCCGGGGCCGTGCCAGGCGACGGGCCTGCCGCTGCTCCCGCCACGGCCGACCCGCTGCGATTGCGCGCGGCACCGCCATCGGCGGCGCCCGGCCCAGACCGTCCGTCCTCCGGGCGTTTCATCTGCGCGCGCTGGACATCGCTGCCCTTCTCCCCGGCTGGCTGGCCGACAGCGTGACGCGCGGGCGATCGCGTTCGAACGCGGCGGCGGTGCCGTCGGCTTGCAGGTCGGTGGCAGGTGTCGCGGCGACGCTACACTCGACCCTCGAGCCGGCCGCGCGACCACCTCGGCAATCGCCGGCGTCGATCCGCTCGAGCCCGTTCCTCGCCCATCGGGCCGTCTGACGCGAGCACGGGTCCGGCGTCCGCGGCAGGCCGTCGCGCAGGAGGAGAGCGTGTCCAGGCTGGTCGAATGCGTGCCCAACTTCAGCGAGGGGCGACGGCAGGACGTCGTCGACGCCCTGGCAGGCGCGATCGCCGCCACGCCCGGCATCCACCTGCTCGACCGGACCCAGGACCCCGACCACAACCGCTGCGTGCTGACGTTTGCCGGGGAGGCCCGGCCGGTCACCGAGGCGATGGAGGCCGCCATCGCGGTCGCGATCGACCGGATCGACATGGAGCACCACACGGGCGAGCACCCGCGGATGGGAGCGGTCGACGTCGTCCCGTTCGTGCCGCTCGGCGAGACCACGATGGACGAGGCCGTGGAGGTTGCGCGGGCGTTCGGCGCGCGGATCGCGACCCGGTTCGACCTGCCCGTCTTCTTCTACGGCCGCGCCGCGCTGCGGCCCGAGAACGAGGTGCTCTCCGACATCCGGAAGCCGCAGTACGAGGGGCTGAAGGAGCTGCTCGGCACGCCCGGGCACGTGCCCGACGCGGGCCCGTCCCGGATGCATCCGACCGCCGGGGCGACCGTGGTCGGCGCGAGGCCGTTCCTCATCGCGTACAACATCAACCTCGAGACGACGGACGTCGCGCTCGCGAAGCGGATCGCGGCGGAGATCCGGGAACGCGGCGGGCTGCTGCCGCGGGTCCAGGCGAAGGGCTTCTACCTCGAGGACCTCCAGTGTGCGCAGGTGTCGATGAACCTGCTCGACTTCACGGTGACGCCGTTGTGGCGGGTCTACGAGGAGGTCGAGCGGCGGGCCGCGGACGCCGGCGTGTCCGTCCGCGAGTCGGAGCTCATCGGGCTCATGCCGCTCCGCGCGTTCACCGACGTGGCCGATCACGCCGGGGCGCCGGCGGACCTGC
>JAJYGK010000197.1 GCA_021790715.1 Chloroflexota bacterium | reverse complement strand
CGTATCGGCCGCCGCTGACCAGGATCATCAGGACCGCTGTCGCCTCCAGCGGGAACTTTCCGGTCACGACTCCGATGACGCCGATGATGATGCCGAGCACCACTCCGAGCCACCACGCCCTGTAGAGGTCCACGGCGCCCTCCCGTCCTGCCCCGTCCTAGTCGCTCGCGTCCCTCGCGAACAGCCCGACCGGGCAGGCGACACCCGTCCCCTGCAGGCCGCAGTACCCGTCCGGGTTCTTGGCGAGGTACTGCTGGTGGTACTCCTCGGCGAAGTAGAACTCGGGCGCCTGCCGGATCTCGGTCGTGACCTGGCCGTAGCCGGATCCGCGGAGCTCGCGCGCGAACGCATCACGCGACGCCTCCGCCTCGCGGCCCTGGGCCTCCGAGTGCGTGAAGATCGCCGACCGGTACTGCGTGCCCACGTCGTTGCCCTGCCGGTTCCCCTGCGTCGGATCGTGGTTCTCCCAGAAGAGGCGCAGCAGGTCCCCGTACGACACGACGCGCGGATCGAACACGACGCGCACGACCTCGGCGTGCCCGGTGAGACCCGTGCACACCTCCTCGTACGTCGGGTTCGGCGTGGATCCGCCGGCGTAGCCGACCGCCGTCACCAACACGCCGGGGGCCTGCCAGAAGAGCCGCTCGGCGCCCCAGAAGCAGCCGAGCGCGAAGGTCGCCGTCTCGCTCCCGTCCGGGTAGGGCGGACGAAGCGGGGCACGGTTGACGAAGTGCGCGTCGGGGACGGGCATCGGCCGCGAGCGGCCGGGCAGGGCCTCGTCGGGGGACGGCATGCGCAGCTTGCGGGGATCGACGAACAGCATGGCTCCAGACTCGCTTTCGTGGACCCTCAGTCTAGTCGCACTCGCTCCCCGGCTCCCGCGGCCCAAGGGAGCAGGCTCCGCGGCACGGCCGACGTCAATGACGCGCGTCGCGGCATCAGGGCTCGTCCCCGGGCATGCCGCGCAGTGCCGCCGGGAGGAAGCGCCCGCGGTAGGCGGCCTCGTAGGCATCCCGGAGCTCCGGATCGGCCGGCACGCGTTCGACCGCGGTCGGTTCGACGGCCGGCTCGCCGCACGGGCCGGTGAACCCAGCGCCGGTCTCCCCGACGATCCCCGCGCCGATCTCCCCGACGATCCCCGCGCCGATCCCGCCGACGATCGCTGCGCCGAGCGCCACCGATTCCTCCGCCCGCGCGACCTCGAGGGGCCAGGGGTCCAGCGCGGCCCTGATCTGCACCCACCGGCGGTTGCGCGTCCCTCCGCCGGTGACGCGGACGACCCCGACGTGGGCGCCGGCCGCCCGCTCCAGCTCCTCGACGATCCACCGCACCGCGAACGCGGTGCCGTCGAGGACGCCGAGCGCGAGGTCGGGCAGCCCGTGGTCCGGGCCGAGACCCAGCACGTCGAGCGTGGCGTGCAGGTCGGGACGCGGTGCGCTCCGGCCGCGCAGGTACGGCAGCACGAGCACGCCGGAGGGACCCGGCGGTGCCGCGTCGACCAGCCGCACGAACGCGGCGTACCGGTCGCCGGAATCCCCGCCCAGGAACGAGTCCACGAACCAGTCGACCACCGCGCCGGACGCCTGCAGCCCACCGAGCACGTACCAGCGGGCGTCCACGGCATGGCAGCCCGTCGAGAGGCCCGCCGCACGGAGCGAATCGTCGAGCCGCGGCTCGTCCGTCACCAGCAGCGCGGTCTCGGCCGTTCCGATCGAGTCGAGCACCTGGCCGGCACCGGCAACGCCCACGGCCAGGCCACCGACCACGTGGTCGTGTCCCGCCACCACGACCGGCACCCCGGCCTGCAGGCCGAGCCGGGCCGCGATCCCGGGCCGCAGACCTCCGGCCGGTCGTGCGAACGGCAGGACCGGCGGCATGTGTCCCGCGTCGAGTCCGGCCATCTCGAGGAGGTCGTCCCGCCACGCGCGCGCGGCGACGTCGAACGCCAGCGTGCGGCACGCCAGCGACGCGTTGGTCGCGAGTGCGCCCGACAGGTGCAGGGCCGCCAGCTCGGCCACTCCGGCCCAGGCGGTCATCCGGCGCAGCAGGTCGGGTCGGTGGCGCGACAGCCAGAGCAGCTTCGGCAGCGTGTACTTCGCGTCGGGGCGGAGGCCCGTGATCGCGTGCAGGCGCGCCGGGCCCAGCGATGCGCCGATCTCCGCGGCCTCCGCGGCGGGGCGCGGGTCGAACCACGCGAGCACGTCGCCCAGGGGGACGGCATCCGGGACGGCGAGCGCGCCGGCACCGGTGGTGACGGCCGCGGCGACCATCCCGGCCGACGCGGCCGGGCGTTCCTCCCCCACCGGGACGCCGGCCTCCGACATGCTCGCGACCCCGATCGCGCCGATCCGCCGTCCGAGTCCCTCGGCGGCCCGCGCGCACTCGGCGAGCAGCGACTCCACGGCCGCCAGGAGGTCCCCCGCGGGATGCTCGGCGCCCCCGTCGGGGAGGCGTCGCGTGGGCGTGGCGCGCCGCGCGACGTGCAGGACGCGCCCGTCCCGAGCGGCGAGCGCCGCCTTGCAGCGCCCGGTCCCGAGATCGAGCCCGAGCAGCAACGGTGCGCCCCGGCGGGGCAGGTCGGCCGGCATGTCGAGGATGATGCCCGACGCGCACCCGCGGTGAGGGGCGGTGCCACCGGCCCGGCCGTACCCTGTGCGCTGTGAGCGACCAGGACGCGGCAGTCGTACAGCGCATCCCCCGCGCGAGGCTGGCCTGGCTGGCACTCGCCGTGGCGGCACTGCTGTGGATCGCGCAGTCGGTCCTGCCGCCCTTCGTCATCGCCGCCGTGATCGCGTATGCGTTCACGCCGCTCGTCGGGGCGGTCGAATCGCGCACGCGGCTGCCGCGCTTCGTCGTGATCCTCGCCCTCTACGTGCTCGCGATCGCGCTCGTCGCCGTCGCCGCCTGGGCGGTCTCGGGCCAGCTGGTCGACGAGCTCCAGGAGCTCGCGGCCGGCGGACCGGCAGCCTTCGCCGAGACCCTCCGCAGCCTGCTCGGGCACGACACGATCGCGATCGGGACGCGCCAGATCACGATGACGCAGATCGCGAACGAGCTGAACGCGGCCGTCTCGCGGTCGATCGCCACGCCCACCGACGCGCTCCGCCTCGCCACGCTGGTCGGCGACACGGCCCTGCAGGCGGTGCTCGTCCTGATCGTCGCGTTCTACCTGATGCTCGACGGCGGCCGGTTCTGGCACTACGTGCTCGGCTTCCTCCCGCCGATCCAGCGCCGCCGGACCTCGGAGATCGCCGGACGGATCCAGGTGGTGCTGGGCCGCTGGCTGCGGGGACAGATCGTGCTGATCGTGCTCGTCGGGCTGGTGCTGTACGTGGTGCTCGGGCCGATCCTCCACCTCCCCTACGCCCTGGCGCTCTCCGTGCTGAGCGGCGTCCTCGAGATCGTCCCGCTGGTCGGCCCCGTGATCGCCGCGGTCCTGGCCGGGACCGTCGCCTTCTCGCACGGCGGCGCCGAGTTCGCACTGGTGGTGCTCGCCATCTACCTCGTGGTCCGCGAGGTCGAGGACCAGGTCGTGATGCCGCTCGTGATCGGGCACGCCGTCCACCTGCACCCGGTCGTCACCATCTTCGCGGTCCTGGTGGGGCTCTCCGTCTGGGGAATCCTCGGCGGGCTGCTGGCCGTGCCGGTCGCCGCCGCCCTCAACGTCACGCTCGCGGAGCTGTACCCGGCGGCACCGGTGGCCGCCCAGCCGTCCTTCCTGGTGAGTCAGCGGTCGCTGACGGCTGCCCGACGGGCCGGCGTCGAGGGAGGTCCGGCCGGATCGGTGCTGGCGACCGGGACGGCGGCCGCCGTGGACCACCCCGTCGAGGTGTCCGGCGGGGCCGCGGCGGAGACGACGTCGGCGGCCGGGGCTCCCGATGCCTCGGTCCGCGTGCACGAGCCCGGGCTGGAGTAACGTCCCGCCATGGATGCCCCGGTGCGGCCCGAGCGCCGCTTCCCCGATCCCGTACGCGACCGCCTGACCAGGCTGTTCCCCGGCCTCCACGTGCCCGTTCCGCGCGGACGCGTCGCGATCGTGCGCCTCTACGGCCCGATCGGCGGGGGCGGGCGGAGCGCCGCGCTGGGCGAGCTGGCCGCGCACCTGCGGGATTCCCGACGCGTGCCCGCAGTCGTGCTCGACATCGACTCACCCGGGGGCTCCGCGGCGGCGTCCGACGACCTGTTCCTCGCCTTCGAGCGCCTGTCGCGGTCGAAGCCGCTGGTCGCCTCGATCCGCGGCACCGGCGCCTCCGGCGCGTACCTCGCGGCCCTCGCCGCACGACGCATCCTCGCCAACCCCAACGCGATCGTGGGGTCGATCGGGGTGATCTCCGCGGGACCGCGGCTGCCGCGCCTGCTCGACAGGGCCGGCGTGTCCGTCACCGTCCGGAAGGCGGGCCGGCTCAAGGACATGGGCGCGCCGTGGCACGACGACTCCGACGAGGAGCAGGCCAAGGAGCAGGAGCTGGTCGACGCGATCTACGACGCCTTCGTGGCCCGGGTCGCGGCGTCGCGCCGCATGCTGCCGGAGCGCGTGCGCGAGCTCGCCACCGGCGAGGTCTGGCTGGGGACGCGCGCGCTGGAGCTCGGGCTCGTGGACGAGATCGGCGACCTGCAGCGCGCCGTCGAGGTTGCCGCGGAGATGGCCGGCGTGGCGGCCCGCTCGACGCGCGTGCGCCTGCGCCAGCCGGTCCTGGGGCGCCTCGCGGACCGGTTCACGGCGCGCCTCGCCGCATCCCTCGCCGACGAGATCGAGGCGCGCATCACGGACCGGTATCGGGGCCTGTAGCCCGCCTCCGGGGGCCCGCAGGCCCGCACATCGCGGGCCGCGACCACGGGTATCGCGGTTCGCCGCGCCGCACGCCGGGTGTCGCGGGCCCGCTGCTTCCATCCCTGGACGCGACCCGACGTCGCGGCCCCGCGCCCATCGGCCGGCTCGCCGTTGCAACCGGATGACGGAAGTCCGCCGACGGCGACTTCGCCACCGCGCCGATACACTAGCCCGACGTCCCGCCATCGCCTCGGCAGTCACTGCGGGCGGATCCTTGGCTGGCCCGAACGGGCCCCAGTGCCTCCGAGGTCGCATCCCCCATATGGCCTCCCCCTTCCGATCCGACCTTCCCCGCCGCACGCGGCTGGCCCTCATCGCGATTCCGACGCTGGTCGCCGCGCTCTTCCTCGCCTACTCCCTCGGCGCCATGTCCACGACGCCGCAGCTCCCGCTCGCCTCCGGGACCCCGTGGACCTTCTCCCAGCTCGTCGGGCAGATCGACGCGGGCCACGTCGTCTCGATCGTTCCGGCCGTCCAGACGATCAGCCCCGCGCAGGCGCCGGCGGGTGCGCGGACCGCCACGTCCGCAAGCGCCGTGCCGCAGACGGCGGGCACCACGTCGGCCGGAACCGCGGCAGCCGGCACCACGTCGGCCGGAACCGCGACAGCCGGTCAGGCGGCGATCGCCCAGGGCGCCGGGACCGGATCGCAGGGCGGGACCGCGACCACCGTCTATGCCACCAGCCCCACCCAGGTGGTGGTCGCGGCGGCGCAGACCGGCACCGGGCTGCTCGTCCCGATCGCTTCGCCGGAGGGGCCCGCGGCGGTGATCGACGCACTGCGGCTCCTGGGCCACGCGTCGCTCATCAGCCCGGGGGCGACCCAGCGGTGGGCGGCCTCCGGCACATCGTTCGATCCCGGGTCGACGCTCCCCCTGCTGCTCCTCGGCATCGGCGCGCTCGCGGCCGTCTTCATGATCGGCTTCTCCGTCGCGCGCCGGCGCGGGCAGCAGCCGACCATCGACCGGTGGACGCCGCGCACGCCCGGCGGTGGGAGCGGCCCGTGGGGCTCGCGCGCTCCCCGCAGCGAGACCGCGACGAGCAGCGTCCGCTTCGCCGACGTCGCCGGGGTCGAGGAGGCCAAGCTCGAGCTCGCCGAGACGGTCGAGTTCCTGAAGGCGCCCGCGCGCTTCCGGGCGCTCGGCGCGAAGCCCGTCCGCGGCGTGCTGCTGAGCGGGCCGCCCGGCACGGGAAAGACCCTGCTCGCCAAGGCGGTCGCGAACGAGGCCGGCGTCCCCTTCTTCGCCGCCTCCGGGTCCGAGTTCGTCGAGCGCTACGTCGGCGTGGGGGCGGAGCGCGTCCGGTCGCTCTTCGCGAAGGCGCGCGAGGCCGGTCGCGGCGTCGTCTTCATCGACGAGATCGACGCGGTCGCGAAGGTGCGCGGCGGGCCGAACAGCCACGACGAGCGCGAGCAGACGCTGAACCAGCTGCTCGTCGAGATGGACGGGTTCGGGACCGACGACACGGTCGTGGTGATGGCGGCAACCAACCGCGTCGACACCCTCGATCCCGCGCTCCTTCGGCCCGGCCGGTTCACGCGCAAGATCCACGTGCCGCTCCCCGATCGCGACGCGCGCGAGGCCATCCTGCGCGTCCACGCGGCCGGCAAGCCCCTGACGCCCGACGTGGACCTGGCCGCGGTCGCCCGGCGGACCTACGGCTTCTCCGGCGCGATGCTCGCCGACGTCCTGAACGAGGCGGCCATCTTCGCGGCCCGGGGAGAGCGCACGGAGGTGACCGTCGAGGACGTCCACCGCGGCTGGCTGAAGGTCGCCGTCGGGACGGCGCGGCAGCGCTCCATGGATGAGCGCGAGCGCCTGATCATCGCGGCCCACGAGACGGGCCACGCGATCTGCAGCGTGCTGGCCGGTGACGGACGGCGGGTCGAGGAGATCAGCCTGTTCCAGCACGGCGAGGCGCTCGGCGTCACCGTGAGCTCGGGAGACGACGATGCGTTGCCCTCCGAGGCCCGCCTCCGGGCGCGTCTCATCGCCCTGATGGGCGGCCGGGCCGCAGAGGAGATCGTCTTCGGCGAGGTCACCGGCGGCGCTTCCAACGACTTCGAGCAGGCGACGAGTCTCGCCACCCGGATGGTGACGAAGTGGGGGCTCGGCACGGACCCGGCCACGACGGACCCCGGGCCGACCGGTCGGGGGTTGCTCTCGACCTTCGTCGTGACGGGAGAGGACACCCCGCAGCCCGCCGAGCTGGTCGCGGCCCAGGCCCGCGCGATCCGGGCGATCCTCGACGAGGCGTACGCGGATGCTCGCGAACTCCTGCAGGCCGAGCGTGAACGGCTCGACCGCGTGGCGGCCTACCTGTTCGAGCACGAGCGCATGACCGGCGACGAGCTCGACGGCGTGCTCGACGGGTCGCTGTCTTCGGCGGCGATCGAGCGGTGGCGCGAGCTGACGGACGCGGCCGGGGAGCCGGGCCCGCTCCCGGGGAGCAACGGTCCCGCGGTCTGGCGCCGGACGCGCCGCTGGGCGCCGGGAAGGCGGACCCTGCCGCTTCCGGGCGGCGTGGCGGTCGCGGCGGCCGGGGCCACGCTCCGGCCGGCGAGCGCGCCGAGCGGCGTCGCCGGCTCCGGGTCGGGCGCGGTCGAGCCCGCGACGGTCCGGGGCGACATCGGCGGCGCGGGTCGCCCGGCCGGGCAGTCCCCGCAGCGCCGTCTGCGCCGGCGACGACCCCGCCTGGCGGGTCCCGTCGCGGCACTCGCGATGGCCCTGCTGCGCCTCGCGCGGCGGCGTCCGCGGCCGGCTGCGCCCCTGCCCGCGCCGCCGCGCTTCGGTTCGCACCGGCACCCGCTGCCGTCCCCGTCCGAGAACGCCGAGTAGCCGGAACCGGCGCGGAGCCGCGTCCATGAAGCCGTCGCGACGTGACGCCGAAGGCCGCCTCCAGGTGGGGCCGACACGGGAATCGCTCGTCGCGCGACTCACCGACGTCGTGGATCGCACCAACGCCGCGATCGCCGTCCTGAACGCCGAGGCGCCCACGCCGGCCCAGCACCGCCGACCGCTCCTGCTCGGGCAGGAGCCGGCCGCGCTGGAGCATGCGCTGGGGCACGCGGGCGAACGCCGCGATGCAACGGAACGGCGGGGCGCACCGGACGCCTGACCGGGTCCCATCATCTCGGGACGTCCGGCCCCGCTCGCATCCCCCTCCGGCCCTGTTGCGGGCGAGGCCGCCGGCGCACCCTGCCAGCTGACACACCGATCACGAGGCGTCCGTGCGTCGACCTGCGGACGCGCCGAACAGATCCTGCGGACGCGCCGAACGGACCCTGCGGGCCGCGCCAGTCGCCCACGCCGCACCGGCGCGGGCCGCAGGGAGAGATGTCCACCCGAGGAGCGACGATGACTGTGCTCACACAGGATGCCGACCGGCAGCAGACGGCGACGGCGGCAGCCGACCTGCTCGCCTACGGCCGCAATCCGCTCGACTCCATCTTCAATCCCCGCACGGTCGCCGTGATCGGCGCCACGGAGAAGGCCGGCAGCGTCGGCCGCACGGTGCTCTGGAACCTCATCTCGAACCCCTTCGGCGGCACCGTCTTCCCGGTCAACCCGAAGCGGCCGAACATCCTCGGGCTGAAGGCCTACCCGTCGCTCGCCGACGTGCCCGACCCGGTCGAGCTCGCGGTGGTGGTCACGCCGCCCCCCACGATCCCGGGGGTCATGGACGAGTGCGTCGCGGCCGGCGTGAAGGGCGCGATCATCATCTCCGCCGGGTTCAAGGAGATCGGCCCGGAGGGCGAGGAGCTCGAGCGGCAGGTGCTCCAGCGGGCCCGGCGCGGCGGGATCCGGATCGTCGGCCCGAACTGCCTCGGCGTCATGAACCCCACCAACGGCCTGAACGCCACGTTCGCGTCGACCATGGCCCGCCCCGGCTCCGTCGGGCTCATCAGCCAGAGCGGCGCGCTGCTCACGGCGATCTTCGACTGGAGCCTTCGCGAGAAGGTCGGGTTCAGCTCCGTGGTCTCGCTCGGCTCGATGCTCGACATCGGCTGGGGCGACGTCATCTACCACCTGGGCGATGATCCCAACACCGGCAGCATCGTCATCTACATGGAGACCGTGGGCGACGCCCGCGCGTTCCTGTCGGCGGCGCGAGAGGTCGCGCTCACGAAGCCGATCATCGTGATCAAGCCCGGCCGCACGGCGCAGGCGGCCAAGGCGGCGGCGTCCCACACCGGATCGCTCACCGGCAGCGACGAGGTGCTCGACGCGGCGTTCCGCCGGGTCGGCGTGCTGCGCGTGGACAGGATCGAGGACCTCTTCTACATGTCTGAGGTCCTCGCGAAGCAGCCGCGGCCCCGCGGCAGGCGGCTCACGATCGTGACGAACGCCGGCGGTCCCGGCGTGCTCGCAACCGACGCGCTCGTGAGCGGCGGCGGCCAGCTCACCGAGCTGAGCCCGGAGGCGACCGAGGCCTTCAACGGGATCCTGCCGTCGGTGTGGAGCCACAACAACCCGGTCGACATCATCGGCGACGCGCCGCCGGAGCGGTACGCGTCGGCCCTGGAGGTCGCCGCGAACGATCCCGGCTCGGACGGGATGCTCGTGGTGCTGACGCCGCAGGCGATGACGGATCCGACCCGCACCGCCCAGCTGCTGGCTCCCTTCGCGACCCGCACGGGGAAACCGATGCTGGCCAGCTGGATGGGCGGCACCGACGTGGAGGCGGGCGCGCAGCTCCTGCGCGACGCCGGGATCCCCACGTTCCCCTACCCGGACACGGCCGCCCAGATGTTCAACTTCATGTGGCGGTTCAGCGACAGCCTGCGGGCCCTGTACGAGACGCCGGTACTCGCCGACGACGAGGCCAGCGCGATGAACCGCGTCGCCGCGAGCCAGATCATCGAGGCGGCACGGGCGGAGAAGCGGACGCTCCTCACCGAGTTCGAGTCGAAGCAGGTGCTCTCCGGCTACGGGATCCCGATCACCGAGACACGGATCGCGCAGACGGAGGACGCGGCCGTCGAGGCGGCCGACGCGATCGGCTACCCGGTCGTCGTCAAGCTCTACTCGCACACGATCACCCACAAGACCGACGTCGGCGGCGTGCAGCTGAACCTCGCCGACGCGCAGGCGGTTCGCGACGCGTACCGCGCGATCGAAACGGCGGTGCGCGAGCGCCGCGGCGCCGAGCACTTCGAGGGCGTCACTGTCCAGCCGATGATCAACTACACGGGCTACGAGCTGATCCTGGGGAGCAGCGTCGACCCGCAGTTCGGCCCGGTCCTGCTGTTCGGCATGGGCGGCCAGCTCGTCGAGCTGTTCCGCGACCGCGCGCTGGGGCTGCCGCCGCTGAACACGACCCTGGCCCGCCGCATGATCGAGCGGACCAGGATCTCGGGGGCCCTCAAGGGCATCCGCGGCCGCCAGCCGATCGACCAGGCCGCGCTCGAGCAGCTCCTGGTGCGGTTCAGCCAGCTGGTCGCCGAGCAGCGCTGGATCAAGGAGATCGACATCAACCCGCTGCTGGCATCGCCGGAGCGGCTCATCGCGCTCGATGCCCGCGTGGTCCTCCACGACCCCGACCTTGGCGAGGACGCGCTGCCGCGCCTCGCGATCCGGCCGTACCCGAGGCAGTACGCGGGTGCCTGGACCTCGGCCGACGGAACCGTCTACGACGTCCGGCCGATCCGGCCGGAGGACGAGCCGCTGATGGTCCGCTTCCACGAGTCGCTCTCGGACCGGACGGTGCGCGAGCGGTACCTGGGCGACCTCGGGCTGTCGGAGCGCACGGCGCACGAGCGGCTCGTGCGGGTCTGCTTCAACGACTACGACCGCGAGATCGCCCTGGTCGCCGAGCGGCGCGCGCCGGACGGGTCATCGGACCTGGTCGCGGTGGCGCGGCTCTCGAAGCACGAGGCCAGGGAGGGCGCGGAGTTCGCGATCGTCGTCACGGACTGCTGCCAGCGCCAGGGGCTCGGGACGGAGCTGCTGCGGCGCCTCATCCGGGTCGCGCGCGACGAGGGGCTGTCCTGCATCGGGGCGGACATCCGGGCCGAGAACGTGGGCGCACGGCGTGCCGCCGAGCAGGCGGGGTTCGTGGTTCGCCCGACGGAGAACCCGGCGATGTTCCGGGCGCAGCTCAGCCTCGCGGGCTGACGCAAGCCCGGTTCCGCCGCGCGGCCCGGACGCCGCTCAGTACACCTGCGGGACGAAGGTCTGGTCCGACATCGGCGGCCGCACGTACCCGTCGTCGCGCTGGCGCGGAGGCAGGACGATCGGCTCCGGCGTGAGATCCGCGTAGGGGACCATCGAGAGCAGGTGGTGGATGCAGTTCAGGCGCGAGCGTCGCTTGTCGTCTGACGGCACCACCCACCACGGCGATTGGCGCGTGTCGGTCGACGCGAACATGTCGTCCTTGGCGCGCGAGTACTCGACCCAGCGCGCCCGCGACTGCAGGTCCATGGGGCTCAGCTTCCAGCGCTTGGTCGGGTCCGCGATGCGGTCCTGGAACCGGCGCTCCTGCTCCTCGTCGCTGACCGAGAACCAGTACTTGATCAGCGTGATGTCCGACCGGATCAGCATCCGCTCGAACTCCGGGCACGAGCGCAGGAACTCGCGGTACTCGTCGTCCGTGCAGAAGCCCATGACCCGCTCGACGCCCGCGCGGTTGTACCAGCTGCGGTCGAACAGCGCGATCTCGCCCGCGGCCGGCAGGTGCTCCACGTAGCGCTGGAAGTACCACTGCGTGCGCTCGCGCTCGGTCGGCGCGGCGAGGGCGACGACGCGCGCGTAGCGCGGATTGAGCGGCTCGGTGATGCGCTTGATGACGCCGCCCTTGCCGGCCGCGTCCCGTCCCTCGAAGATGACACAGACCTTGCGGCCGTTGGCGCGGACCCACTCCTGCATCTTCACGAGCTCGACCTGGAGCCGCGCGAGCTCCTTCTCGTAGGACTTGCGGTCGAGCGACGTCCGCTCGCCCGGCTCCGCCTCGACAACCAGCTGCTCGTGCGCGTGTCGCATGCCCTCGTCCGGCTCGGATGCGGCGAGCGCCCCGTCGTCGGGCACGCCGGACACCCCGGGCCCGCTCGCCGGGCCGGCCACCGCGGGACGATCGACGGCGACCGCGACGCCGTCGCTGCCGGTCCCGGCCGCGTGCGGGTCGCCAGCGGGCTCCGCCCTCGACTCGTGCGTGGCGGCTCCTGCCTCCGCCGACCCGTGCACGGTTGCCGGGGCCTCCGTCGCGCCGGCCCCGTTGGCGGCGGTCTCCGTCGCGTCGGCCCGGGCGTGCCCTGCGCGCTCCCGATCCGCGTGCTTCCCCTTGCGATCGCCCGTGCGCTTCGAGTGGCCGGGCTTGCCTCGCTCCCCGCGGGAATGATCCTTCGGCATCCCTCGTTCCTCCGGTCCGGGCGGGATCCTCGCTCCGCCGCGGCAGCGCGTCGCGTTCGATGCTACGCCCGACCGTGCCGGCGGGCCGCCCTGCAGCACGACGACCCCGGGCCGACCGTCACCGCGGCCTGCTCCGGGGCTGCCTCGGCCCGGGCCGACCGTCACCGCGGCCCGCTCCAGGGTCGCGCTCCATGACAAGCCGGCGGCGGTCGCGTAGGGTGGGGAACGCGGATCGGGCAGGGTGCCCCGCGGAACGCGAAGCACGAGGTGGTGGCGTGGCGGACGAGGTCAGGCGGGCACGTGGCGGCGCCGAGCTCCTGCGGAGCGTCGGGCTGCTGCCGGATGGGCCGGTACGCTGGGGGGCTCCCGTGCGGAGCGCACGCCCCGGCGTGTACATCGTCGAGCTCCCGGCTCCGCTTCCCCACGCCCCCGTCGATCCGTCGCACGTGGGGGCATGGCTCGACCGCGTCGCGACCCTCGAGATGGACGGCCAGCGCCCCACGGGCCGCGATCTCTCCCACCGCCTGGCCGCGTTCTGGCTTCCCGACCAGACCGTGGTGTACGTCGGGTCGACGAGCGGGTCGATCGGCCGTGGCGTCGCCGAGCTCGAGACCACCCCGCTCGGAGATCCGGCGCCGCATGCCGACGGCCGCTGGCTCGCGACGTTCCACACGCTGGAGCAGGCCCGCGTGTGGTGGGCGGAGACCGACGCAGCGGAGGAGTACGCGGACGCCGTCCTCGAGGCGTTCGCCGCGGGCGTCGATCCCTCCATGGCGGAGGCCCTCCACGACCCGACGGTCGTCGTGCCGTTCGCCAACATGGCGACGCCGTCCGGCCTCGTGAAGGAGCACGGCATCACCGGCGACCTGCTCGCCGCCGCCCCCGAGCCCGCTCGCGCCGAGCGACGGGTCGTCACTCTGCCTCCCGGCAACGCGGTGTCGAGCGAACAGACGATGGCGCCGCGCGGCCGGGCAACCGGAGGCGTCAGTCGCGCCCGCGCGACGGGAGACCCCGCGGGCGCCGGCACGCCGGCGACCCGCTCGCCGGCTGCGCGCTCGACGACGACCCGCTCCTCCGCTGCACGCTCGACGACGCGCTCCTCGACCGCCGGCGGGTCCACGCCGAGGCCCGCTCC
>JAJYGK010000174.1 GCA_021790715.1 Chloroflexota bacterium | reverse complement strand
CTGCGCGGGCTCGAGGTGAGCATCGTGACGACGGCGAAGTCCGACGAGGAATCGAAGAAGCTCCTCGAGCTCCTCGGCATGCCCTTCGCCGGCTAGCGGCGCGGGAGGGATCACGAATGGCCAAGAAATCCATGATCGCGAAGGCGAATCGCCCGAACCGGTACAAGGTCCGGCAGAAGAACCGCTGCTCGGTCTGCGGCCGGCCGCGGGGGTACATGCGCCGCTTCGCGCTCTGCCGGATCTGCTTCCGGGAGCGAGCGCTCCAGGGGATGCTGCCCGGCGTGACGAAGTCGAGCTGGTGACGGCATGAACATCTCCGACCCGATCGCCGACATGCTGACGCGGATCCGCAACGCGAGCCGCGCCCGGCATCCCGAGGTGCTCGTTCCCGCGTCGCGGACGAAGCGCGAGATCGCCCGGATCCTCAAGGAGGAGGGCTTCATCGCGGACGTCGGCGAGCTGCAGGACGGCCCCCGGACGATGCTGCGCATCACGCTGCGGTACGTGGGCGGCAAGGCGCCCGTGGTGTCCGGTCTGAAGCGCATCAGCAAGCCCGGCCTCCGCGTCTACGCCGGCAAGACCGAGATCCCGCGCGTGCTCGGCGGCCTCGGCATCGTCATCGTCAGCACCAGCCAGGGCATCATGACCGGGGCGCAGGCCCGCAAGGCCCAGCTCGGCGGCGAAGTCCTGGCATACGTCTGGTAGGCCGCCATGTCACGCATCGGACGACTCCCCATCCCCATCCCCGACGGCGTCGAGGTGACGCTCGACGGCTCGTCCGTCACGGTGAAGGGGCCGCGCGGCCAGCTGCAGCGCGAGATCACCCCGGAGCTGACGCTCGTGCGCGAGGACGGCTCCCTGCGCGTCGAGCGGCCGCGCGACGACAAGCGCTCGCGTGAGCTGCACGGGCTCACCCGCACGCTGGTCGCCAACATGGTGACCGGCGTGACGGCCGGCTATCGCAAGCCGCTCGAGATCACCGGCGTGGGCTACCGCGCCCAGAAGGTGGGCGAGAAGCTCCAGCTCACGCTGGGCTACAGCCACCCCATCGAGATCGAGCCGCCGGCCGGCATCTCGTTCGAGGTCGACAACCCCGTGCGCCTCGCGGTGGTGGGGATCGACAAGGAACTGGTCGGCCAGGTGGCGGCGCAGGTGCGCGCCACGCGCAAGCCCGAGCCCTACAAGGGCAAGGGCGTCCGGTACGCCGGCGAGCGGATCCGCCGCAAGGCGGGCAAGGCCGGCAAGATCGGCGGCAAGAAGTAACCGACGCGGACCGGGAGGCCCGCAGACCCAGGAGTAGGACGACAGCACCATGGCCCAGGCACCTTCCCGGAGCGCCGCTCGAGCGAAGCGCCACGAGCGGATCCGTCTCACCACGCGGGGGACGGCGGCGCGGCCCCGCCTGGCCGTGTTCCGCAGCATCGACCAGATCTACGCCCAGGTGATCGACGACACGGCCGGCCGGACGCTGGCCGCCGCGTCGTCGCTCGAGCGCGAGATCCGCTCGCTCGAGGCGACCAAGACCGAACGGGCGCGGACCGTGGGCAGGCTCATTGCCGAGCGCGCGAAGGCGGCCGGGGTCGACGCCGTCGTCTTCGACCGGGCCGGCTTCCACTACCACGGGCGCGTGAAGTCGCTCGCCGACGCGGCCCGCGAAGCGGGCCTCGACTTCTAGGACCGAAAGGAGCCACCGTTGGCGAGGATCGATCCAGCCAGGCTGACGCTCGAGGAACGCGTCGTCCAGATCAACCGCGTCGCCAAGGTCGTCAAGGGCGGGCGTCGCTTCAGCTTCAGCGCCGTCGTCGTCGTCGGGGATGGCGCGGGGCACGTCGGCGTCGGGCTCGGCAAGGCCGGCGAGGTCCCCGAGGCGATCCGCAAGGGCGTCGAGGACGCGAAGAAGCATCTCATCCGGGTCCCGCTCGTCGGCACGACGATCCCGCACGAGGTCAGCGTCCGGTACGGGGCGAGCAACGTGCTGCTCCGGCCCGCGTCGCAGGGGACCGGCGTGATCGCCGGCGGCTCCGTGCGCGCCGTGGTCGAATCCGCCGGGATCCGCGACATCCTGTCCAAGTCACTCGGGTCGACCAACCCGGTGAACGTGACGCGTGCGGCGCTCGAGGCACTGCGCAGCCTGCACAGCGCCGAGGAGCTGTCCGCTCAGCGCGGCGTGCCGCTGCGCAGCGTGATCAGCGGTCAGCCGACGACGGAGGTGGTCGCCGATGCCCGCTAGGCTGCGCGTGCGCCTGCACAAGAGTCCGATCAGCTATACCGCGAAGACCCGCGGCACCGTCCGCGCGCTCGGCCTGCATCGCCTGCACGAGACCGTCGAGATCCCCGACAATCCGGCCACGCGCGGGATGGTCCGGGCCGTACGCTTCCTCGTGGACGTCGAGCAGGTCCCGGGCACCGAGGCGGTGACCACCGGCGGCGCGAAGCGCGCCGCGCGGTCAGCACCCGCGCCGGACGCGGGGTCCGCGGCCGCTCCCCAGGAGGAGGGCGCATGAAGCTCCACGATCTGCGCCCGGCCGACGGGTCGCACACGGCCCGCACCCGGGTCGGCCGGGGCATCGCCGCCGGCAAGGGCAAGACCGCCGGTCGCGGCACCAAGGGTCAGAAGGCCCGGACGGGGAGCTCGATCCCGGCCTGGTTCGAGGGCGGCCAGACGCCGGCCTCCCAGCGCGTCCCGAAGCTGCGCGGCTTCAAGCGCCGCTTCCGGGTCGAGTACGCGGTCGTCAACGTCGGGCGCATCAACGAGGTCGCCGCGGCCGGCGGGTTCGGCGAGCCGACGGCGGATGCGCCCGTCGCCGTCAACCCCGAGCTGCTGCTGGCGGCCGGGCTCGTCGGGTCGCTCCGGCAGCCCGTCAAGGTGCTCGGCCAGGGGGACGTCGACCGGCGGCTCTTCGTCGTCGCCGACGCCTTCACGAAGAGCGCCGCGGCCAAGATCGAGGCGGCCGGCGGCACGGCGCAGGTCCTGGAGCTGCCCGACGCGGAGCTCCAGGCGCTCGGCGTCGAGCCCGGCGCGGCGACCGGCGACGCGGCGGGCGAGTCCGGGGGTCAGACCGACGAGCAGCAGGGGTCCGGGTCCCCGCTGGCGGAGTAGACGGTGTTCGATGCCCTGATCAACGCGTTCCGCGCACCCGACATCCGTCGCCGGATCCTGTTCGTCCTGGCGATGCTGATCATCGTGCGCGCGCTCGCGCACGTGCCGGTGCCGGGAGTCAACCGGACGGCGCTCAACACGCTCTTCCAGAACAACCAGCTGCTCGGCCTGCTGGACATCTTCTCCGGCGGCGGCCTGTCGTCGTTCTCGGTCATCGGCATGGGGGTCAACCCCTACATCAACGCGTCGATCATCATGACCCTGATGCAGGGCGTGATCCCCAGCCTGCAGGCGCTGTCCCGTGAGGGCGAGTACGGGCGGCAGAAGATCAACCAGTACACGCGGTACCTGACCGTGCCGCTGGCGCTGATCCAGGGCTACGGCTTCCTGGCGATCCTCAACAGCCAGGGCGTGCTCACCAGCTTCAACCTGGCGAGCCTGGTCACGGTCACCCAGATCATCTCGCTCACGGCCGGGACCGTGCTGCTGATGTGGATCGGCGAGCTCATCACCGAGAAGGGCATCGGGAACGGCGTCAGCTTCATCATCTTCGCCGGCATCGTCGGGCGCGTGCCGCTGGCCGTCGGCCAGTTCCTGCAGTCCCCCGACTGGGCGGCCGGCTTCGCGCTTGCGGTGGTCGGCATCATCACGATCGCCGGCATCGTCTACATCCAGGAGGGGCAGCGCCGCATCCCGGTCCAGTACGCCAGCCGCGTCCGCGGCCGCCGGCTCTACCAGGGCGGGTCCACGTTCCTGCCGCTGCGGGTCAACCAGGCCGGCGTCATCCCGATCATCTTCGCCGTCAGCATCATCCTGTTCCCCACCCAGATCGCGGCCTACTTCCAGTCGTCGCAGGTCAAGGTGGTGGCCGACGTGTCCCACGGGATCCAGACGCTGCTGGGCTACCAGAGCCCGCTCTACGCGCTGCTCTACTTCCTGCTGACGGTCGGATTCACGTACTTCTACACCGCCTTCACCTTCAAACCGGACGAGACCGCGGACCAGCTCCGCAAGAACGGCGGCTTCATCCCCGGCATTCGGCCCGGCAACCCGACCCGCGACTACCTCCAGGCGGTGGTCTTCCGCATCACGCTCGCCGGCGCGCTCTTCCTCGGCATCGTGGCGGTCATGCCGTTCGTGCTCTCGCAGGCGTTTCCGAGCCTGGGCGGGATCGCCCTCGGGGGGACGGCGCTCCTGATCGTCGTCTCGGTCGTGGTCGAGACCATGAAGCAGGTGGAGGCGCAGCTGATGATGCGCAACTACGAGGGCTTCATCCGGTGAAGGTCTATGTCATGGTCGGCGCGCCGGGTGCCGGCAAGGGCACGCAGGCGGCGATCCTCGCCGAGCGGCTCGGGCTCCGGCACCTCGCGTCCGGCGATCTGTTCCGCGAGGCCGTCCGCTCGGGCACGCCCGTCGGCCTCGAGGCGAAGCGCTACATGGACCGCGGCGCGCTCGTGCCCGATCCGGTCGTGATCGCCATGATCGACGAACGGCTCGACCGGTCCGACGCCGCCGCGGGCGTCATCCTGGATGGATTCCCGCGCACCCGTCCCCAGGCCGAGTCGCTCGATGCCGCGCTCGCGCGGCGCGGTGCCCAGGTCGACGCGGCGCTCTACGTGGGCGTCCCGGAGGAGGAGCTCGTGCGCCGCCTCTCGGGACGCTGGATCTGTCGCGCGGCCGGCCACCCGTATCACGACGTGAGCAGGCCGCCGCGCGTGCCGGGGATCTGCGACATCGACGGCTCCGAGCTGTACCAGCGCGACGACGACCGTCCGGAGACGGTGCGTGCCCGCCTCGCGCAGCAGCTCGAACCGATGTACGACGTCATCGACCACTACACGACGCAGGGGGTCCTGGTCGCCGTCGACGGCACCCAGTCGATCGACGACGTGACGCAGGCGCTCCTGCGCGCCATCGCGCATCCCGCCCGACCGGTCAACCGGAGCGAGGCGGCATGACCCTGTCCGAGCGACGCGTCACGCTGAAGTCCCGCAGCCAGGTCGAGAAGATGCGGCGCGCGGGGCGGCTCGTGGCCGACGTGCTCGACAGGCTCTCCGAGGAGATCCGGCCTGGCGTGACGACCGGCGAGCTCGACCGCATCGCCGCCGAGATGATCCAGCGCGCCGGCGCGATCCCCTCGTTCGTGGGGGTCCCGGGCCCCCTGTCGCCGTACCGCCACACGATCTGCGTCTCGATCGACGACGAGGTGGTGCACGGCATCCCCGGCCGTCGGCGGATCGAGGCCGGACAGGTCGTCTCGATCGATGCCGGGGCGATCCTCGACGGCTGGCACGGCGACGCGGCACGGACGTTCGTGGTGGGCGAGGTGCCCGCCGAGGTGCGCCTCCTCGTCGAGGAGACGCAGCGCAGCCTGGAGGTCGGCATCGCGGCGGCGCGCCCCGGTGCGTCGCTCGGCGACATCGCCGCGGCGATCGAGGGCGTCGCGCTGGAGCACGGCTACGGCGTCCTGCGCGAGTACGGCGGCCACGGCATCGGGACCGAGATGCACGAGGCGCCGTTCGTGCCCAACTACCGGGCGGCCGGACGCGGACGCCGGCTCGAGGTCGGGCTCTGCCTGGCGATCGAGCCGATGTTCACGCTCGGCAGCCGCGAGGTCGCCGTGCGCGACGACGGCTGGACCGTCGCGACCGTGGACGGCAGCATCGCGGCGCACTGGGAGCAGACGATCGCGATCATGCCCGATGGACCGGAGGTCCTCACGGTCAACGGGCGCGACGTCAGTTTGTCGAAGGGGACCGATGTCTGATACACTCGGCGTTCGTGTGCCGCGGCCGCGTGTCGTGGTGCCCGCCGATCACCAACAGAGAGGGGTATGACGGTCGCCTGTGGCTAAGAAGGACGCCATCGAGGTGGAGGGCACGGTCATCGAACCGTTGCCGAACACGATGTTCGCGGTCGAGCTCGAGAACGGGCATCGCGTCCTCGCCCACATCAGCGGCAAGCTGCGGATGAACTTCATCCGCATCCTCCCGGGCGACCGGGTCCGCGTGGAGCTGTCGCCGTACGACCTCTCCCGCGGCCGAATCACGTATCGACTGAAATAAGGGCAGGGCAGGCAACGGTGAAGGTCCGGGCGTCGGTCAAGACGCGATGCGAGCGCTGCAAGATCATCCGCCGGCATGGCACCGTGATGGTCCTGTGCACGAATCCCAAGCACAAGCAGCGCCAGGGGTAGGAGCAGCATGGCACGCATCTCCGGCATCGATCTCCCGCGCGAGAAGCGCGTCGAGGTGGCGCTGACATACATCTTCGGGATCGGGCTCCCCACGAGCCAGGTCATCCTCGCCCAGGCGAACGTGAACCCGGACACCCGGGTGCGCGACCTGACCGAGGAGCAGGTGGGCCGCCTCCGCGAGATCATCGACCGGCGCTACAAGGTCGAGGGGGACCTGCGCCGCGAGGTCGCGCTGAACATCAAGCGCCTCCAGGAGATCGGCTCCTACCGGGGCCTGCGGCATCGCCGCAACCTGCCGGTGCGCGGCCAGCGCACGAAGACCAACGCGCGACAGCGCCGCGGGCCCAAGCGGACCGTCGGCGTCCGTCGCAAGAAGTAGCAGCCACCAGGCACGTAGCAGCAGGTAGAGAACCGACGCATGGCGGAACGCAAGCGCGTCACCAAGACCCGGCGGCGCGAACGGAAGAACGTGCCGATGGGGCACGTCCACATCCAGGCCTCGTTCAACAACACGATCGTCACGATCACCGATCCCTCGGGCGCGACGGTCGCGTGGGGCAGCGCCGGCCTGGCGGGCTTCAAGGGCTCCCGCAAGAGCACGCCCTATGCCGCGGCGCTGAGCGCCGACGGCGCCGCGCGGCGCGCCATGGAGCACGGCATGCGCCAGGTGGAGGTCTTCGTGAAGGGCCCCGGTGCCGGTCGCGAGCAGGCCATCCGCTCGCTCCAGGCGGCGGGCCTCGAGGTGACCGCGATCACGGACGTCACGCCCATCCCGCACAACGGCTGCCGCCCGCCGAAGCGGCGCCGGGTCTGAGCAGGAGGGAGCGATGGCCCGCTATCACGATTCGGTCTGCCGGCTCTGCCGCCGGGAGGGCACCAAGCTCTTCCTGAAGGGCAGCCGCTGCTACACGAAGAAGTGCGCCGTCGAGCGGCGCCCCAGCCCGCCCGGCCAGCACGGCGTGCGGCGGCGCAAGATGTCCGACTACGGGACGCACCTGCGGGAGAAGCAGAAGTTCCGCAGGGTCTACTCGGTCATGGAGCGGCAGTTCAAGGAGTACTTCGTCCTTGCCCGTTCCCGGCCCGGCGTCACCGGCGAGAACCTGCTGCGGCTGCTCGAGCTGCGGCTGGACAACGCGGTGTACCGCATGGGGTTCGCGAGCAGCCGGCCCATGGCGCGCCAGCTCGTCGGCCACGGGCACTTCGCCGTGAACGGGGTGCCGACCGACATCCCGTCGTACCAGCTCCGGCCCGGCGACAAGGTCGAGGTGCTCGAGTCGAGCCGTTCCCTGGATCCATTCAAGAACGCGCGCGCACAGATGGGCGCCGCCCCGCGCCCGGAGTGGCTGAGCATCGACCCGGAGCACCTCAGCGGGACGATTGCCGCGCTGCCGCGCCGCGACCAGATGCCGCTCGAGCTCAACGAGCAGCTCGTGGTCGAGTACTACTCGAGGTAGCACGTTGGTGATGCAGCTGGAGACCCCCCAGATCGAGTCGATCGAGCAGCTGGGGTCGTCGTACGCCAAGTTCGAGGCCGGCCCGCTGCCGGCCGGATACGGCGTCACGCTGGGGAACGCGCTGCGCCGCGTGCTGCTCTCGTCGCTCGAGGGCGCCGCGGTGACGGCGGTCCAGATCCGCGACGTCTACCACGAGTTCAGCACGATCCCGGGCGTCAAGGAGGACGTCACGCAGATCGTCCTCAACGTCAAGAAGCTCCGCCTGAAGTCCTACTCGCCCGATCACCCGGTCCAGCTGAAGCTGACCAAGGCCGGTGCGGGCGAGGTCACGGCCGCCGACATCACCCCCTCGGCCGAGGTCGAGGTCATCAACCCCGAGCTCCACCTGATGACGCTCGACTCGGGCGACGTCACGGTGGAGATCGACCTGACGGTCGAGTCCGGAATCGGATACCTGGGCGCGGAGCGCCCGGAGCCGCTGCCGATCGGGGTCATCCCCGTCGACGCCGTCTTCTCGCCCGTCCGGCGCGTGAACTACACCGTGGAGCCGGTGCGCGTCGGCCAGATGACGAACTACGACAAGCTGACCCTCGAGGTCGAGACCGACGGTTCGATCTCGCCCGAGGAGGCGCTCTCGATGGCGGCCGACATCCTCGTGCGGCACTTCAGCCTGTTCACGGCGGCCGGCAAGCAGGTCGGCGGGGGCGCCTCCGGCGCCGTCGCGAGCCCGCAGCTGCCCGCCAACATGCTCGAGATGCCGATCGAGGAGCTGGACCTGCCGATGCGGGCCTACAACTCGCTGAAGCGGAACAACATCGTGAAGGTCGGGCAGCTCCTGCAGCTGTCCGACGACGACCTGCTGCGCATGCGGAACTTCGGCAAGAAGTCGCTCGACGAGATGAAGGAGCGGCTCCGGATGCGCGGGTTCACGCTGCCCGACGACGAGGCCGGGGAGACGGCCGGGTCCGACGACGAGCTTCCCGAGGACGAGGAGGCGCTCGACGAGCTCGAGGGCGGCGCGGGCGACGACGAAGGCGACGGCGACGGGATCGCGCCGTCCGACACGGAGGCCTGATCGATGGCTCACCGCGTGGACGGCCGGAAGCTCGGCCGCAAGCAGGGACCGCGCCTGGCGCTGTACCGCAACCTGGTCGTGTCGGTCCTGCGCTACGAGCAGGTCCGCACGACGGAGGCGAAGGCCAAGGAGGTGCGCGGTCGCGTGGACCACGTGATCTCCCTCGCCCGCGAGGGCTCGCTGACGTCCCGGCGCCGCGTCATCGCGGAGCTCCCGGACGAGCCGCTCGTGATCGACAAGCTGTTCAACGAGATCGCCCCGAAATATGCCGATCGGACGTCGGGCTTCACGCGCATCGTGCGGCTCGGCCAGCGGGCCGGCGATGCCGCGCCGATCGTCCAGATCGAGCTGGTGTGACGATCCGATAGGCGGCGGAAGCGCCAGCGCAGCGATGCGACGGCGCACCGGCGACAGATGACCGGCCGCGAGGCCGGTCGCAGGTTCGCCCGAGAGGGCGGCCCCGTGCGCTACCGGGCACGGGTCGAATACGACGGGACGGAGTTCGACGGGTTCCAGGTCCAGCCTGGCCGCCGGACCGTCCAGGGAGAGCTGGAAGCGGCGCTCGCGCGCCTCTCCGACGGGGTCGGGGTGCGCGTGGTCGCTGCCGGACGGACGGATGCCGGGGTGCACGCGTCGGGACAGGTGATCGCCTTCACCTACACCGGCAGGCTCCCGGCCCGGGAGCTCCAACGAGCGCTCGGAGCGATCCTTCCGCCCGACATCGGGATCGCCGGCGTTCGCCGCGCGGCCAGGGGCTTCCACCCACGCTACGCGGCGCGGTACCGGGAGTACCGCTACACCGTCTGGAACGGGCCGCGCAGCCCGCTCCGCGAGCGGTTCGCGCTCGGGGAGCGGGTCCCGCTCGACGTCGCGGCGATGACCGATGCCGCGTCGGCCCTGGTGGGCCGGCACGACTTCTCGGCCTTCGGCGCGGCAGACCGACAACCGATCCGGACCATCCACTGGATCCGGGTCCGCAGGACGGGCCACGAGGTGACGATCGACGTCGCCGCCGACGCGTTCCTGCGCCAGATGGTGCGAAGCATCGTGGCGGCACTGCTCCGCGTGGGGCGCGGGGAGATGGCCACGGGCGAGATCGCGGCGGCCCTCCGGTCGCCCGGTCGAGCCCTCCACGGAGCGGTGGCGCCGCCACACGGCCTGTGCCTCCGGCGCGTCGTGTACGACGGGCCGGCTCGACGGACGGAGAGGAATGACGACGAAGACGTATACGCCTAGCGAGGGGGCGATCGAGCGCCACTGGTTCGTGGTCGACGCCGCCGACCAGACGCTCGGCCGCCTGGCGTCGCGCGTGGCGCGCGTCCTCGAGGGCAAGCACAAGCCGACCTACGCCACGCACATCGACACGGGCGACCACGTGATCGTCGTCAACGCGCGGCGCGTCGCGGTGACGCGCGACAAGCGGGAGACGAAGGTCTACACGCGGCACAGCGGCTACCCGCACGGCCTGCGCCAGGAGACGCTCGGGGAACTCCTCGAGCGGCGCCCGGAAGAGGTGGTCCGGCGGGCCGTGAAGGGGATGCTGCCCCGCAACCGCCTGGGCGCGCAGCAGCTTCGCAAGCTCAAGGTGTACGCGGGCGCGGAGCACCCGCACCAGGCGCAGCGGCCGGAACCGCTGCCCTGAACGGAGACGACGAGAACATGAGCACCAACGCCGCCTTCTTCTACGGGACCGGTCGCCGCAAGACCAGCATCGCCCGCGTCCGGCTCATCCCCGGCGAGGGCGAGATCGTGGTCAACGGCCGCTCGCTCGACGAGCACTTCGGCAACGCCATCAACCAGGCCGAGATCCTGATGCCGTTCCGCGTGACCGGCACGGAGGGCCACTTCAACGCGATGGTCAAGGTCGAGGGCGGCGGGTACCAGGGCCAGGCCGGCGCGATCCGCCATGGGATCGCCCGCGCCCTGCTGCAGTCCGATCCGGAGGCGACGCGTCTCCCGCTGCGCCAGGCCGGTCTCCTCTCGCGCGACCCGCGCATGAAGGAGCGCAAGAAGTACGGCCTGAAGCGGGCACGCAAGGCGCCGCAGTACACCAAGCGCTGACGGAGAACGGCGGGTCCTGCCCCGGGACCGCCCGTCCGGCTCCGCTCGCGTCGGCGCTCCGCGCCGGTCCGGCTGTGCCACGACCGATCCGCGCGATCGGCCCTGCAGCCGACGTGCCGGTTGTGCGACCCTGACGGCATGCCGGACCCCATCTTCGAGCGCTACAAGGAGGCTCTGCGGGCGGGGCACGTGGCCGCGCTCCGGGGCCGGCCCGACGACGCGCTCGCCCAGTACCGGGCGGCGGCGGCGATCGCCCCCGACCGCGCGCTGCCGCACGTCGGAATGGCGGAGGTCCTGCTGCGGCTCGGCCGCCATGCGGACGCGCTCGAGGCGTCCGAGACGGCCCTCGGACTCGCCCCGCTCGACGAGGCCGCCCTGGACCTGGCCTCCCGGGCGCACGAGGCAGGCGGGGATCGCCCCGCCGCGGCCGGGCTGCTCGACCGGCTCGTGGAGATCCGCGAGCGGGCTGGGCGGACGGGCGAGGCGCTGGAGGCGGCGACCCGTGCCCGCGATCTCGACCCGACCGACCTGCGCTCCGCCCGCGTCGCCGAGCTGCAGGTCGCGGTCGACGCGGAGCGCGCCCGTCTCACCGATCGCGACCACGATGCCGCCGCGGCGCCGGCTCCCCCGGAGACCGCGCACGGAAGGCCGGGCCGGACGAAGGTGCCCGCAGCCGCCCCTCCGTTCGCCTCCGTCGCACCGCCCGGACGCGCGCCTGCCGCGGCAGCGGCGCCCGCCGGCCCTCCCGCCGGCGAACCGGGTCCGCCACCGACCTCCCAACCCGCCTCGACCGGCCCGGCCGAGACGCCCGGCCCGGCCGAGGCACCCGTGCCGCCCTCGAGCCCGGCGGAGCCGGAAGGGCCCTCGCCGGCCCTCGCGGCGGCCCTGGACGGGGCGGCCGTGGCACCGCCCGGTGCTGGCGCGCCGCCGGCCGGCCCCCGACCGTCCCCGCTCTCGCCCGCCGACGGGGCGTTCCTGGCCGCGGAAGAGCGCGCGGACCGGGGCGAGACCGCGGAGGCGGCCCGCCTGTACGTGGAGGCGGCCACGGCGTACCTGGCGATGGGCGCCCCCGACACGGCCGTGGAGACGTGCCTGCGCGCCCTCGCCCGTGCACCGGCAGACCTCGACGTGCACCTCGCGCTGGCGCGGGTCCAGGCCACGACGGGCCACGACGATCGTGCGCGGGAGGCCGCCGGCCTGCTCCGGCGGCTGCTGGAGCAGGCCGGCGACGAGGCCGGGGCGGCGCGCGTGTCCGCGTTCCTCGGGCAGCTGCCGGCGATCCTGCCGGAGCAGCCGACCGGCACTCCCGGCGGCACACGCTGAGGCTGGGGGCCGCAGGCCCGCTGCTACACTAGGCGTTCCATGCAGCTCGTCGACCTGCTCTCGGGCATCCAGCCGAAGCCGACGACGTTCATCGACATCGGGCTCACGGCGCTCCTGATCTATGGGCTGTTCAGCCTCATCCGGGACACTCGTGCCGTCCGCCTGGTCATCGGCGTCGTGCTCCTCTACGGGCTGTACGTCCTCGCCCAGTTGCTCGGGCTGCAGCTGCTCTCCCAGCTCCTGCAGGCGGGCGCGTACGTCGGCCTGTTCGCCCTCGTCGTCGTCTTCCAGCCGGAGCTGCGGCGGGCGCTGGAGCGCCTCGGTCACGTCGGATCGCTGGGGTGGATGCTCGCTCCGGGGCAGCAGGGCGCCGGGATCGAGCACATCGCGTCGGAGGTCGCCCGCGCGGCGGCCGGCTTCGCGAGCGATCGCCACGGCGCGCTGATCGTGCTCGAGCGCGAGACGGGGCTCGAGGACCTGTGCGAGACCGGCGTCATGATGCACGCCGACCTGTCGGCCGAGCTGCTGCGCACGATCTTCATGCCGCGCTCGCCCCTGCACGACGGGGCCGCGATCGTGCGCGGCGACCGGATCGTGGCCGCGGGCGCGGTGCTCCCCCTCGCGGAGAGCGGGCCCGGAGACGAGCGCTTCGGGACGCGCCACCGGGCCGCGTTCGGCGTCACGGAGGAGACCGACGCGCTCGTCGTCGTGGTCAGCGAGGAGACCGGGTCGATCGGGCTCGTCGAGCGCGGCCGCATCGTGCGCGACCTCGACGAGGAGCAGCTGCGGGTCGCCCTGGTCACCCTGCTCCGCCTCGATGCGTCGCTCCGCTCGTCGCTCGGCGAGCGGCACGCCAGCCTGCCGACGGCGCGCGGCGGCCGCCACCTGCCGCGTCCCGGGATCCCGCACCGGCCCCGGCGCCCCGGCACCCCGGGGTCGGCGGGCACCGTCTCCGCGGGCCGGGCCGACCGGACGTGAGGACCCGCCGACTCCTCCGGGTCCTCACCAGGAACTGGCCGCTGCGACTCGGGGCGATCGCGCTCGCGATCCTGCTCTACCTGGGCCTCGTGATCTCGCAGAACGCGCGGACGTTCAGCGGGCCGGTCCCCATCGACGCCGCCAACCAGCCGGCGGGGACATTCGTGCTCGGCAACCTCGGCAACGTCACGAAGGTCCAGTACATCGCGCCGCTCGACGTGGCGGCGCAGGTGACGAGCGCCTCGTTCGTCGCGACGGCCGACCTGGGTGCCGCCGGCGGCCAGCCCGCCGGGACCCCGGTGACGGTGCCCGTCCGGGTCGTCGCGCGCGACCA
>JAJYGK010000173.1 GCA_021790715.1 Chloroflexota bacterium | reverse complement strand
AGTGTCTCGAGGGTCGCAGGTCGTGGCCGTCGAGACGGGCCGGCGCCTCCGGGCCGCCGAGACGGCAAGGGCACCGGAGCCCGTCCGGAGGGGCCCGGTCCCGCCCGCCCCCGGCCGCCGCCGCGCTCTTGACAGCCACGGGCCGCCTGCGTACGCTCTTAGCACTCTACGTGCGCGAGTGCTAAAGCCCGCGCGCGAGGCCAAACCAACAAGGGCTCGGACCGGATCAGCAGCTGGCCGGCGCAGGGCGGAGCGACGCGACGTGCGGCCCGCCTGCGCGGCGGCGCGACCGGCAGCAGGGATCAGGAGGATACCGCGTTGGCGACCGCCACTGCGTCCGCGACCAAGCTTCGCCCCCTCGGCGACCGCGTCGTCGTCAAGCCCACGCCCCGCGAGGAGATGACCAAGACGGGCATCGTGCTCCCGGACACGGCCAAGGAGAAGCCCCAGGAGGGCAGCGTCCTCGCCGTCGGCCCGGGCCGCATCCTCGACGACGGCAAGCGCGAGGCCATGGACGTCAAGGTGGGCGACAAGGTGCTGTACGCGAAGTACGCGGGCACCGAGTTCAAGGTCGACGGTGACGAACTGCTCATCGTCAGCCAGAAGGACATCCTCGCGATCGTCGAGGAGTAGGCCGGTCGCACCGGCCCGATGGATCGGCCGGACCCGACCGGGCCCGGCCACTTCGTTTCCCAGGAGGTCACACCGCAGGTGGCAAAGCAGCTGGAGTTCGACGAGTCGGCTCGCCGATCGCTCAAGAAGGGCGTCGACCGTCTCGCCGACGCGGTCAAGGTGACGATCGGCCCGAAGGGCCGGAACGTCGTGCTCGACAAGAAGTACGGCGCGCCCACGATCACGAACGACGGGGTCACGATCGCGCGCGACATCGAGCTCGACGAGCCCTTCGAGAACATGGGCGCGCAGCTGGTGCGCGAGGTCGCGACCAAGACCGACGACGTGGCCGGGGATGGCACCACGACGGCCGTCGTGCTCGCCCAGGCGCTGGTGACCGAGGGCCTCAAGAACGTCACCGCCGGCGCGAACCCGATGATCGTCAAGCGCGGCCTCGACAAGGCCGTCGCGTGCGTCGTCGACGAACTCAAGGCGCACGCCCGTCCCGTCGACTCGCGCGAGGACATCGCGAACGTGGCGTCGATCAGCGCCGCCGATCCCGAGGTCGGCGAGCTGATCGCCGAGGTCATGGACAAGGTCGGCAAGGACGGCGTCATCACGGTCGAGGAGGGCCAGTCGATCGGCCTCGACAAGGAATACGTCGAGGGCATGCAGTTCGACCGCGGCTACATCTCGCCGTACTTCGTCACGAACGCCGACCGCATGGAGGCGGTGCTCGAGAACGCCGCGCTCCTGATCACCGACAAGAAGATCTCGAGCATCCAGGAGCTCCTTCCCGCGCTCGAGAAGGCGATGCAGCTCGGCCGGCCGCTCCTGATCGTCGCCGAGGACGTCGACGGCGAGGCGCTCGCGACGCTCGTCGTGAACAAGCTCAAGGGCACGCTCAACGTGCTGGCGGTCAAGGCGCCCGGCTTCGGTGATCGTCGCAAGGAGATGCTCCGCGACATCGCGATCCTGACGGGCGGCACCGTGATCAGCGAGGAGGTCGGCCGCAAGCTCGACAGCGTGCAGGCCGAGGACTTCGGCGGGGCGCGGCGCGTCGTCGCGACCAAGGACGACACGACGATCGTCGAGGGCGACGGCAACCCCGAGCAGATCAAGGGCCGCATGCAGCAGATCAAGGCCCAGATCGAGGACACCACCTCGGACTACGACCGGGAGAAGCTGCAGGAGCGCCTGGCCAAGCTGTCCGGCGGTGTCGCCGTGATCAAGGTCGGTGCCGCGACCGAGGTCGAGCTCAAAGAGAAGAAGCACCGCATCGAGGACGCGCTCTCGACCACGCGCGCGGCGGTCGAGGAGGGCCTGGTCGCCGGCGGCGGCACGGCGCTGCTGCAGGCGATCCCGGCGCTCGACACGCTCGCGCTCGACGGCGAGGAGAAGGTCGGCGTCAACATCGTCCGCCGAGCCCTCGAGGCCCCCATCCGCCAGATCGTCCAGAACGCGGGCGGCGAGGGTTCGGTCGTCGTGGCCGAGGTCCGCAACTCGAAGAAGGGCCACGGCTACGACGCGCTCCGCGGCGAGTACGGCGACATGTTCGCCAAGGGCATCGTCGACGCGGCCAAGGTGACGCGGTCCGCGCTGCAGAACGCGGCGTCGATCGCCGGCATGGTGCTCACCACGGAGACGCTCGTCACCGACAAGCCGGAGAAGCAGGAGCCGGTCGCGGGCGGCCACGACCACGACATGGACTACTGATCGCTGCCGGGATGGGCGGCGCGCCCGCCCCGCTCCGGTCGAACGCAGGCCCGGGCCGAGTGCCCGGGCCTTGCGATTCCGGCCACTCGCGGTCGCGCTTCACGACGCCCGGGTCCGGCTCCTTCCGGCCGGGGCCCCGGACGGCCGCCGGGGCGGCGGCGGGTGCCCGGTAGAATGGCGGGGTGAGCGTTCCCCCCTCCGACGACCCGCCGATGCCCGCGCGCCCGCTTCCGGGCGGTCGCGCGCCGGACGCGCCCGCGCCGGATGCCCCCGCTCTGGACGTGCCGGCTCTGGACGCGCCCGCTCTGGACGTGCCGGCTCTGGACGCGGGTGTGCTCGACGAGGCGCCGTGGCCGGATGACGCCGACGCGTCGCGCGCCTCGACGGGGGATGTCGCCGCCGGCGGGGATCACGCCGAAGATCCCCGTCGCGGTGAGGGCGGGGCGCCCCGTCCGGAGGACCTCGAAGACCCGCGGGGCGCGGCGCTCGAGGCCCAGATCCTCGCCCGTCTCAACCCCGAGCAGGCACGTGCCGTCACCACGGCGCGCGGTCCGCTGCTGATTCTCGCCGGGGCCGGGTCCGGGAAGACGCGCGTGCTGGCCCACCGCGTCGCGTACCTCATCGGGATCCGCGGCGTGAAGCCGTGGAACATCCTCGCGGTGACGTTCACGAACAAGGCCGCCGCCGAGATGCGGGAGCGCATCCTGGGGCTCGTCGGCGAGCCGGGCCGCGACGTCGCGATGGGCACGTTCCACGCGCTGTGCGCGCGCGTCCTGCGGCGCGACGGCGTCGCGATCGGGATCGACGCGCGTTTCACGATCTACGACCAGGACGACCAGGTCGGGCTGATGCGGCAGGTGCTGCGCGACCTCGACCTGCCGGGCACGGGAGAGACGCGGCCGCAGGCGATCCTCGGGCAGGTCGGGCGCTGGAAGAACGACCTGGTCGGTCCCGACGAGGCGGCCGAGTCGTCGCACACCTACCAGGAGCGGCTGGCCGCGAAGGCGTACGTGCGCTACCAGGCGCGGCTGCACGAGGCGAACGCGCTCGACTTCGACGACCTGCTGCTCGAGGGGCTCCGGCTGTTCGAGCGCGCGCCCGACGTGCTGGCTCGCTACCAGGATCGCTGGCGCTACATCCACGTCGACGAGTACCAGGACACGAACCGCGCGCAGTACCTGTGGATCCGGCACCTCGCCGCGAAGCACCGCAACCTGGCGGTGGTGGGCGACGACGACCAGAGCATCTACAGCTGGCGCGGCGCCGACCTTCGCAACATCCTCGACTTCGAGCGGGACTACCCCGACGCGGCCGTCGTCAAGCTCGAGCAGAACTACCGCTCGACGCAGCGGATCCTCGACGCGGCGCATGCGGTCGTGTCGAGGAACGTCGAGCGCACCGACAAGAAACTCTGGACGGCGAACCCGGAAGGCGTGCTGATCGAGCAGTTCGAGGCCGACTCCGAGGACGAGGAGGCCGACTGGATCGCCCGGCAGATCGACGCGCTCGTGCACGGCCGGGGCGCGGGCGGCTCGGTGACGGCGTGGCGCGAGGACGAGGGAGACGACCGGCGCTACGCGCTGCGCGACATCGCGGTGACGTACCGGACGAACGCGCAGAGCCGGCCGATCGAGGAGGCGTTCCTGCGCTGGGGGCTGCGCTACCAGCTGGTCGGCGGCACCCGGTTCTACCAGCGCCGCGAGGTGAAGGATGCGCTGGCATACCTCCGCGTGCTGCGCAACGACCACGATCAGGTCGCCTTCGAGCGCATCCTCAACGTGCCGCCGCGGGGGATCGGCGAGAAGACGGTCGAGGAGATCCGGCGACTGGCTTCCGCCCGTGACGGCAACGTGTGGGAGGCCGTCCTGGCCGCCGCGGAGTCTCCGGTGCTGGTCGCGCGCGCGCGAAACGCACTGGCCGATTTCGGCGGGCTGGTCGGGCGTCTGCGCACGCGGATCGCCCTCCTCCCGCTCCCGCAGCTGCTCGACGAGGTCCTCGAGCAATCCGGCTACCGCGCGATGCTCCACGACGGGTCCGTCGAGGGCGAGGATCGCTGGGCCAACCTGCTCGAGCTGCGCGAGGTCGTCGAGCGCTACGGGGACCTCGGGCCGGAGGACGCGCTCGACCGCCTGCTCGAGGAGACCGCGCTGGTCGCCGAGCAGGACACCTATGAGCGCGGCGCCGACGCCGCGACGCTCATCACGCTCCACGCCGCGAAGGGCCTCGAGTTCCCGGTCGTCTTCATCGCGGGGCTCGAGGAGGGCGTGCTGCCGCACAACCGCGCGCTGGACGACGAGCGGCAGATGGCCGAGGAGCGGCGGCTCACGTATGTCGGGATGACGCGCGCGATGCACCGCCTCTACCTGACGCACGCCGCCTCGCGTGTCACGTTCGGGCGGGGCGGGTTCTCGATCCCCAGCCGCTTCCTGCTCGAGATCCCGCCGACACTCCTGCACGGCCCGCGCCTGGCGTCGCCCGACGAGGACTGGGACGACGACCAGCGACCGCCGGAGGAGCGCTCCGGCGGCATCCTGGACCTCGACGTCGTCTTCGGGCGGGACCGTCGAGGGAGTGCCCCGCGCCGCCAGCCGACCGTGCAGCGGCCGATCGGGCCGCGTCACCTGCCGCCCGGCGGCGGGTTCGCGCCGCCCCCTGGCGCGCCGCCGCCCGGCACGCCGTTCCGACCGTCGCGGGACCTGGATGCCAGGCGCGCCGCGTACTACGGCTCGGCGCCCGCGGCGGGCGCCGGATCGACCCGAGACACGCCCGGCGGACCGCGGCCGGCCCCCGCCGCGATCCCGCCCCGGCCGATCGTTCCCGGCGAGCGTCGCTTCCGCGACGGGGACCGCGTCCGGCACGCTGCGTTCGGGGAGGGGACCGTCGTGACCTCGAAGTTGACGCGCTCCGACGAGGAGGTCACGGTCGCGTTCCCGAATCGCGGCGTGAAGGTGCTGCTGGCGAGCCTGGCGAACCTCGAGCTGCTCGGTTGAGTCGGGCATCTGCTCGAGGCACGCCGCGCGATGTGCGATTGATGTGGACACAATGGCGCAGTAAAGTGTCCACATGGGCGATGTCGGCGTCCGGGAGCTGAAGCGGCGACTCTCCGAGTACCTGGACAGGGCCGAGCGGGGCGAGGTGGTGCGGGTGACCGATCGGGGCCGCCCGAAGGCGGTGCTCGGACCGGTGCCGGGTCGCGCACGCATCGAGGACGGTGTCCGTGCGGGCTGGATCACCCCGGGAACCGGTTCGCCGCTTGGTCCCGTGCGCCGGGCGAAGGCGGTCAGGCGCACCCTGGACGTGCTGGCAGAGGATCGTGGCGAGTGAGCACGTACGTCGACTCGAGTGCGCTGCTCAAGCGGTACGTCGAGGAGGCGGACTCTGGTGCCGCCGACGCGTTGCTGCGAGCCGATCCCGAGATGCTGACCGCCCGACACACGATCGTCGAGGTTCGCCGCAACCTCGCCCGCCTGCTCTCGGGGCGCGACCTCGCGATCGCGCGCGGCGCGTTCTCGGACGACCTGCGCTCGTTCTCCATCATCGAGCTCGATGAGGCGACCTGCGAATCGGCGGCCGCCATCTCCGAGACGACCGGCGTGCGAACCCTCGATGCCCTCCATCTCGCCGCCGCGCAGCGGATCTCCGCGCCCGGGGTCACCTTCCTGACGTTCGACCTTCGTCAGGCGCAGGCGGCCCGCGCACTCGGCCTCACCGTGGTCACCGCCTGACCCCCGGGAGAGCGCCAGGCCACCGACGAGCGGCAGCACGACGGCGTCGCACCGGCCTCGAATGCGAGGCCGAGCGCATCGCGGTACGGCGCCCTGGCCGCGTCGACGTCCGGCGCGACGGGTCCGAAGCCGGCGACGAACAGCACCCTCACGTGCGCACAGCCGACAGCTGGTCCGCGTGGTCGTCGTAATGGGCGCTGCTGTTGCCCAGGATCCACCCGACGAACGGCCGGCCCCCGGTCCACGCGAACCGGTCCGGATCGAACAGGTCGGCCTCCGGCGCGGTCTCGACCAACCGCACCAGCGCCTCGTATGCCTCGGTCTCGCCGCGCCGCACGTCGTCGAGCGAACGCCGGCGGTTCTCCGCGAACATGCGCTCGTTGAGCGCGTCGCCCGAGGCGCCCTCCTCGACGTAGTCCGGGTCTCGCCCGGCCCGCAGCGAGTCGTACAGGGCCGCCGCCCGGCGCTCCCACGCCTCGAGGTGCGCGAGCACGTCGCGACGCGTCCACGCCCCGTTCACGCGCTCCTCCATGTCGCGGTCCGAGAGCCCTGCCAGCGTGAGCTTCAGGGCCGACCGACCATCCGCCATCTCGATCAGCACGTCGGATCTGTCCATGGGTCGCACTATCGCGCCTGATACCTGACAGACGACGGCATGTTTCCGGGGAACCCCTGTCGCCGGAGCGCTGGAGCGCTGGAGCCCCACGGGGCGACGCCTGTACCGAACCGTCGCTCCCGCGCGTGCCGGTTGTCGCGTCGACGGGCGACGTCCGGCAGGACGCGGCTGCGTACCATTGCCGGGCATGGACGAGGTGATCGACCCGGCGGCGCGCGCCGCCGACCTCCGCGCCCGGATCGAGCGCGCGAACCGCCTCTACTACGTCGAGGATGCGCCGGAGCTGACCGACGCCGAGTACGACGCCCTGATGCGGGAGCTCGTCGAGCTCGAGCAGGCTCACCCGGAGCTCGTGACGCCCGATTCGCCCACCCAGCGCGTCGGCGCGGCACCGGCAGGCCGCTTCGCCGAGGTCCGCCACGAGCGTCCGATGCTGTCGCTCTCGAACGCGTTCGGCGAGGACGAGCTGCGCGCGTTCGATGCGCGCGTCCGCCGCGGGCTCGGCCTCCCTTCGGCCCCCGAGCCCGCACCGGAGCTTCACTACGTCGCCGAGCTCAAGATCGACGGGCTCGCGATCAGCCTCCGGTACGAGGGCGGGCGGCTGGCGCGCGGGGCGACCCGCGGCGACGGCACGACCGGCGAGGACGTCACGCCGAACGTGCGCACGATCGAGGTCATCCCGGCTCGGCTCGCCGACCGGGCCGACCTCGAGGTGCGCGGCGAGGTCTACATGCCGAAGGCGGAGTTCGCGCGGATCAACGCCGAACGCGAGGAGGCCGGCCTGCCGCTGTATGCCAACCCGCGCAACAGCGGCGCCGGTTCGCTCCGGCAGCTCGACCCGCAGATCACGGCGCGCCGCCGGCTCTCGTTCTGGGGATACCAGCTGCTGACGGCGCCTGCGCAGGCAACCGCGCTCAGCGAGGCCGAATCGTCGGCCGGGAACGAGCCGGGGGCCGCGGCGCAGTCGCCGGGAGGGCCCGTGGAGAGCCAGTCCCAGGCCCTGGATCGCCTGGCCCAACTCGGCTTCCCGGTGGAGCCCCACCACGAGGTCGGGCTCGACATCGACGGCGTCATCGCGCTCCTAAAGCGCTGGCAGGAGGCGCGACACGGGCTCGAGTACGAGACCGACGGCGTGGTGGTCAAGGTCGACCGGTTCGATCAGCAACGCCGCCTGGGGATGGTCGCCCGGGCGCCGCGCTGGGCGATCGCCTACAAGTTCCCGCCCGAGCAGGTCGAGACCGTCGTGGAGGACATCGTCCCCTACGTCGGGCGGACCGGGACCCTGACGCCGGTCGCCCACCTGCGCCCGGCGAAGGTCGCCGGCTCCACCGTCGCGCGTGCCACGCTCCACAACCTCGACGAGGTCCGGCGCAGGGACATCCGGATCGGGGACCACGTGATCCTGCAGAAGGCCGGCGACGTCATTCCCGAGGTCGTGCGGCCGCTCGCCGACCGGCGCACGGGCGACGAGCGCGTCTTCGAGATGCCCGAGCGCTGCCCCGTCTGCGGGACGCCGATCGTCCGTGACGAGGGCGCCGTCAGGCACTACTGCCCCAACTCGCTGTGCCCGGCCCGCGTGGGGCAGGAATACGGGCACTTCGCCGGTCGGTCCGGGATGGACATCGAGGGCGCCGGGTGGGCCGTGCTTGGCCAGCTGCTCCAGCGCGGCATGGTCCGCTCGCGCGGCGACTTCTACCGCCTGACGGTGGAGGACCTCGAGTCGCTCGACCGGTTCGGCCGCAAGAGCGCGCAGAACCTGTACGAGGCGATCCAGCGGTCGCGCCGGCGTCCGCTCGCGCGGATCCTCAACGCGCTCGGCATTCCGCAGGTCGGCGAGCAGACCGCGATCGACCTGGCCGGCTGGGCGGCGTCGACCTGGCCGCCCGCGGACGGCGAGCCGATGGGCGGTCCCGAGGGCTGGACGGCGCGCATCGCCCGCGAGTTGCGTCGCACGGCCCGGGAGGACCCGGCGCGCCTCCAGGAGGTGCCGGGGGTGGGCGGCATCGTCGCCGAGGCCATTGCAGGGTACTTCGCCGGCGAGACCGGCGGCGCCGTGCTCGACGACCTCGTGTCGGCCGGCGTCGAGGCGGAGGCACCCGTGCGCCGGGCGATCCCGGCCGGGGCGGCGGACGGCGGGCCGGGCGGCGAGCCGGGGCCGCTGGCCGGGCGCACGGTCGTGGTGACCGGCACGCTGGCCGGGTTCAGCCGGCAGGAGGCGGAGGAGGCGATCCGGGCCGCCGGCGGGCACCCCGCGGGTTCGGTCTCCCGCAAGACCGACTACGTGGTCGCCGGGGAGAACGCCGGCTCGAAGCTGGCGAAGGCGCAGGAGCTCGGCGTGCCGGTGCTCGACGAGGACGGCTTCCGGCGATTGCTGGCCGGCGACGGCGCGTAGGAGCGCGCAGGGGCAGACAGCCGGGGGTCCAACGCCGGGCCGGGACGGGCGCCCCGGCACCGGCATCCCGGTATCATCGACCCATGGCCAGCCTCTCCCGCGCCGACGTCGAGCACGTGGCGCTCCTCGCCCGCCTCGGGCTCACGGACGCGGAGCTTGCGCTCCTGGAGGGGCAGCTCAACCACATCCTGGACCAGTACCAGGTCCTGTCCCGCCTGGACACCGACACGATCCCGCCGACGGCGCAGGTGATCGAGCTCGAGAACATCCTGCGCGACGACGCACCTCGCGCGTCGCTGACGCCGGGCGAGGCCCTGGCCGGCGCGCCCGAGCGGGCGGGGGACTACTTCGTCGTCCCCGTCGTCGTGGAGGGCGCCGATTGATGGTGCACGCGGGAGAGGGCCGGCACCTGGCCGCGCCGGCATCGGACCCCCGGTGAGCGACCGGCGGCTGACGCGCCTGCACGCGCACGAGATGGCACGCGGACTGCGCGCCGGCGAGTTCGGCGCGCGCGAGCTCATCGAGGCGCACCTGCACCTCGCGCACGCGACCGATCGGGCCCTGCACGCCTGGATGTTCCTCGACGACGACGACGCGCGGGCCGGGGCGGACCGTGCCGACGCCCGCCTGGCCGCCGCCCGCCGGGACGGCCCCGCTGCGCTCGCCGCGCTGCCCCCGCTGCTCGGCATCCCCGTCGGGCTCAAGGACCTGGTGGTGACGCGCGGCCAGCCGTCCACCGCGGGCAGCCGGATCCTCGAGGGGTTCGTCGGGCCGTTCGACGCGCACATCGCCGAGCGCATCCGCGAGGCGGGCGCGGTGGTGCTCGGCAAGACGAACATGGACGAGTTCGCGATGGGCTCGTCGACCGAGCACTCGGCCTGGGGCCCGACCGCCAACCCGTGGGCGCTCGACCGCGTCCCCGGCGGCAGCAGCGGCGGTTCGGCAGCGGCGGTCGCGGCGTACCACGCGGCCGTCTCGATCGGCACGGACACCGGCGGATCCATCCGGCAGCCCGCCGCGCTCTGCGGCGTGACGGGGATGAAGCCCACCTACGGCCGGGTCAGCCGGTTCGGGATCATCGCGTTCGCCAGCTCGCTCGACCAGGTCGGCTCGTTCGGCCGGGACGTGCGGGACGCGGCCGCCCTCCTGCAGACCGTCGCGGGCCGGGACGACCGCGACTCGACGTCGAGCCCCGTCCCGGTGCCGGACTTCCTGGCGGATCTCCCGGACGACGACGATCTGGCCGCCGGCTACCTGCGTGGCCTGCGCATCGGGCTGCCGCGCGAGTACTTCGTGGCCGGCATGGAGACGGGCGTGGAGGCCCGCGTGCGCGAGGCCGTCAGCGCGCTCGAGTCGGCCGGGGCGGAGATCGTCGACGTCGCGCTGCCCCACACCGACTACGGACTCGCGACGTACTACATCGTCGCGCCCGCCGAGGCCTCGGCGAACCTCGCCCGGTACGACGGGATCCGCTTCGGCCACTCGGTGCGCGACGGCGACGTGCTGGCGGACTACCTGGCGACGCGCGGGACCGGCTTCGGGCCCGAGGTCAAGCGGCGGATCATGCTGGGCACGTACGCGCTGTCGGCCGGCTACTACGACGCGTACTACGTGAAGGCGCAGAAGGTGCGCACGCTCATCAAGGCCGACTTCGACGCGGCGTTCGAGCGGGTCGACGCGATCGTCGCGCCGACGAGCCCGACGGTCGCGTTCCCGCTCGGAGCGCGGCTCCGGGACCCGGTCGCGATGTACCTCTCGGACACCTGCACGCTGCCCGTCAGCGTCGCCGGGCTGCCCGGCCTGTCCGTCCCGTGCGGGCTCTCGGACGGGCTGCCCGTCGGCCTGCAGGTCATCGGACGGGCGTGGGACGAGGGGCGCGTGCTGCGCCTCGGGCGCGCCTTCGAGGCGATCACCGCCGACGCCGAGTGGCGCCGGTTCGAGCCGACAGACCTGCCCGCGCTGGACGATCCGTCGACGCCCCCACCACGCGTCCCGTCGATTCCGGCCTCTGGCCGGGGAGGAGACTGATGTCCACGCTTCGCTCCCGGGTGTCCGCACGCGCCGCGTCGGTTCCCGCCTCCGGGATCCGCAAGTTCTTCGACGTCATGGCGACGATGCCGGACGTCATCTCGCTCGGCGTCGGGGAGCCGGACTTCGGGACGCCAGAGGTCGTGGTCCGCGCCGGCATCCGCTCGCTCGAGGCGGGGCGCACGCACTACACGAGCAACCTCGGCACGATCGAACTGCGGCGCGCGATCGCGGAGCACCTCGAGCGGCGCTACGGCGTGACGTACGACCCCGCGACGGAGGTCGTCGTGACGGTCGGTGCCTCCGAGGCGGTCGCCGCGACGATGCAGGCGCTGGTCGATCCCGGCGACGAGGTGCTGCTGCACGAGCCGTCATACGTCGCGTACGTTCCCGACGTCGTCTTCGCGGGGGCCACCGTGGTCCACGTCCCGACCCATGCCTCGGACGGGTTCGCGCTGGACCCGGCCGAGGTCGAGCGCCGTGTCTCGCCGCGCACGAAGGTGCTCTTCCTGGGCTACCCCTGCAACCCCACCGGCGCGGTGCTGCCGCCCGACGTCCTCGAGGCGGTCGCGGAGATCGCGCGCCGCCACGACCTCGTCGTGGTCAGCGACGAGATCTACGACCGGCTCGTGTGGGACGGCCACCGCCACGTGCCGATCTCGAGCCTGCCGGGGATGCGCGAGCGGACGGTGCTGATCGGCGGCTTCTCCAAGGCCTACGCGATGACGGGCTGGCGGATCGGGTACGTGTGTGCCCCGCACGACCTGCTCGAGGGCATCGTGAAGGTGCACCAGTACGAGATCATGTGCGCCCCCACCACGGCCCAGGACGCGGCCCTGGTGGCGCTCCGCGAGGCAGAGCCCGACGTCGAACGGATGCTGGCCGAGTACGACCGCCGGCGGCGCATGTTCGTGGCCGGCCTCAACCGGATCGGCCTGCCCACGACCGAGCCGCGCGGCGCCTTCTACGCGTTCCCGGACATCTCCTCGACCGGCCTGACGAGCGAGCAGTTCGGCGAGCGGCTCCTCTTCGAGGAGCACGTGGCGGTCGTGCCGGGCGACTCGTTCGGGCCGTCGGGCGCGGGACACGTGCGCGCGTGCTACGCGACGAGCTACGAGCAGCTGGAGGAGGCGCTCGTCCGGATCGAGCGGTTCGTGGAACGTCTTGCGAACGGATCCCCGGCGGCCGCCACGCCCCCGGCCAGCGCCGTGGCGCCGGCGGGCAGAGGGTCGGTCGATGGCTGACGCCGCGGCCCAGCCGCGGACGGCGCCGGGACGAGTCGCCTGGGAGGCCGTCATCGGGATCGAGGTCCACGCGCAGCTGCGCACGGCCTCGAAGATGTTCTGCGCCTGCTCGACGGACCTCCGCGACGCCGGGCCGAACACCCGCACGTGCCCCGTCTGCCTCGGCATGCCGGGGGTGCTGCCGGTCATCAACCGGCGCGCGGTCGAGCTCGTGCTGGCGACGGGCGTCGCGCTCGGCGCGGAGATCGCCGCCGTCACGCGCTGGGATCGCAAGAACTACTTCTACCCGGATCTGCCCAAGGGCTACCAGATCAGCCAGTACGACCTGCCGCTGGCCGCCCACGGGCACCTTGCGTTCGACACCCGCGAGGGGCCGTTCACGGTGCGCATCCGGCGGGCGCACCTCGAGGAGGACACGGCCCGGCTGCAGCACACGACCGACGAGCGGGGCCGGCGGATCAGCCTGGTGGACTTCAACCGCTCGGGCCTGCCGCTCATGGAGATCGTGACCGAGCCCGACATCCGGACGGCCGAGCAGGCGCGGCGCTACGCGGAGGAGCTGCGGCTGCTGCTGCGCGCCATCGGCGCATCCGACGCGGAGATGGAGAACGGGCAGATGCGGGTCGAGGCGAACGTCTCGATCCGGCCGGCCGGGACGGACGCCTTCGGGATCCGGAGCGAGGTCAAGAACATGAACTCGTTCCGCGCGGTCGAGCGCGCGATCGCGCACGAGATCGCCCGGCAGGCCGGCGTGCTCGAGTCCGGCGGGACGCTCGTGCAGGAGACGCGCGGCTGGGACGACGTCCGCAACGAGACGTACACGATGCGGGTCAAGGAGGACTCGGACGACTACCGGTACTTCCCCGAGCCCGACCTGCCGCCGCTCCGCGCCGATCCCGCGTGGCTCGACGCGATCCGCGCGTCGCTGCCGGAGCTGCCCTCGGCCCGGCGCGAGCGCTACGCCGCCGATCTCGGGCTCTCCGCGTACGACGCCGGCGTCATCGTGGCCGATCCGGCCGCCTCCGGCCTCTTCGAGGCCGCGCTCGCCGCGGCCGCGGACATGCCGCCGGACCGGCGCCCGGCTCCGAAGGCGCTCGCGAACTGGGTGAGCGGCGAGTTCCTGCGGCTCGCGAAGCAGCGCGGGGACGCGGGCCTCGCCGCCGGCATCGAGCTGGCGCGGCTCGTCGCGATGGTCGGCGAGGGCAGGATCTCGGGGACCAGCGCCAAGGAGGTCCTGGCGCGCCACGTGGAGACCGGCGAGCCGGTCGAGCGTAT
>JAJYGK010000078.1 GCA_021790715.1 Chloroflexota bacterium | reverse complement strand
TGGCTCCGGCCCCGGTTGCCTGCGTCCCGCACTGGAGGCAGACCGGCAGGTTCGAAGGCGCCGGGTGGTCACGGCGGAGCAGTCCGTTCACGCCCCACCCTCGAGCGTCTCGAGGGCGAGTGCGACGGCGGCCATCTCGGCGTGGACCTCGTCGAGCGTGCCGGAGCGGACGCTCGCGCGCAGCCGGGCGCGCAGCGGGCGGACCTCCGGTGTGCGCCCGCGGCGCTCCAGCGCGGAGAGGCGGGCGAGCAGCTCCCCGTAGGTCGGCGCGCGGACGTCGTGCGTCGCCGCCCCGGCGTCGGCCGCCCGGGCACGCTCGTCGGCACGCTCCTGCATGGGGCCTCTCCTCCTGTGTGCGGGACGCGGAGCAGGATCGCACCCCGCCGGGTGCCGTGCCCCAGTGCGGATGGTCCGTGCAGCGGTCGACGGTCGTACCACGTGCGGCTCACGCACCCGCGGCCGCCGGCGGCAGGACGGGCGGGCGACGCGACCCATCGCGACCCGAGACCGCGGAGGCGCGTGCCGGGAGGAGTGCCGCCTGCCGAGAGGAGTGCCGCCTGCGCGCCGCGGCGTTGCGAGGTACCGTCCGACTACCTCGCAGCAGTCCCCGCGTCGGGGCCCGCCGTCCCGCTGCGTGGAGGCCTCCAGCATGGAACGCGTCTCCGCCACATCCGCTCACCCGCCGGCGATGCGCGGCGCCGCCGCCGGATTCGTCGCCGGTGCCGTCGGCCTCGGCATCAGCGAGCTGCTCGCCGGGCTCGTGCCCGGCGTTCCCTCCCTGGTCACGGCGATGGGCAGCCTCGTGATCGCCCTGCAGCCGCCGGGCGCCAAGGCGCTCGTGACGGGCCTCTTCGGCACCGCCGACAAGACGGCCCTGAACGTGGCGGTCGTGGTGGTGGCCCTCGCGCTCGCGGTGCTCGCCGGCGTGGCCGGCGCGAGGAGCTTCGCGAACGGGTGGCGCATCCTCACCGTGGTCGGGTTCGTCGCCTGTCTCGCGGCCGTCGTGCAGCCGCTCGTCTCGCCCGTGCCGGCCGTGGTGAACGCGGTCATTGCCACGGCGGCGGCCGTCGGGACGCTCCGGTTCCTGCTCGTGGGCGCCGCCGCGCTGCCCATCCCCGGCCGGGTTGCCGCCGGACGGGCTGCCCCCGGCGCGGGCGCGGCCGTGATGCCCGACTGGGACCGCCGCACGTTCCTGCTGCGCTCCGGGGCGCTGCTCGGCGGTGCCGTCGTCGCGGGCGGGCTGGGCCGCCTGCTCGTCCAGCGTGCGCACCCGGCGGCGCCACCCGTCGCCGTCCGACTTCCCGCGCCGGCCGGGCCCCCGCCCGCGCTGCCGCCCGGATCCTCGCTCGACGCGCCGGGCATCACGCCGCTGGTGACGCCGAACGGCCGCTTCTACCGCATCGACACCGAGCTGCTCGTGCCGCAGGTCGACGCCGCCACGTGGCAGCTGCGGGTCGACGGCATGGTCGATCACCCGCTCACCTTCACCTACGACGAGCTGATCGGCCTCCCGCTCTTCGACCAGTACGTGACGCTCGAGTGCGTGAGCAACGTCGTGGGCGGCGATCTCATCGGCAACGCGCTGTGGACCGGCGTGCACCTGAAGGCGATCCTCGCCGAGGCCGGCATCCGGCCCGGCGCCACGCAGATCGTCGGACGCGCGGTCGACGGGTTCACGGTCGGGTTCCCGACCTCCTGGGCGCTCGATCCGTCGCGTGAGCCGATGATCGTGGTCGGGATGAACGGCAGCCCGCTGCCGGCGGAGCACGGGTTCCCGGCACGCCTCATCGTCCCCGGCCTGTACGGCTACGTCTCGGCGACGAAGTGGCTCTCCGAGATCTGGCTGACCACGATGGAGGCATTCAACGCGTACTGGGTGAACCTGGGCTGGGCCAAGGAGGGGCCGATCCTGACCGGCTCGCGCATCGACCATCCCGCGGACGGTTCGAGTCTCGCCGCGGGGCCGCAGGTGATCGACGGGCTGGCGTGGGCACCGGACCGCGGCGTGTCGCGCGTGGAGGTGCAGATCGACGGGGGCCCGTGGCAGGCGGCCGAGCTGGCGCGGGCCATCTCGCGGGCCACCTGGGTGCAGTGGGAGCTGCGCTGGGCGGCGACGGCCGGCAGCCACTCGATCAGGGTGCGGGCGGTCGATGGGACGGGGCAGGTGCAGACCGGCACGCCGGGCGGGCCTGCGCCAGCGGGGGCGACGGGGTACGACGAGGTCCGGGTGACCGTGCGCTGAGCCCGCCGGCGCCCGCCCTCAGCGTTTCAGGGCGGCCACGTCCGCGGGCCGGTTGAGGTTCAGGGGTGTGCGGCCGGTCGGATCGAGCGTCGCCCACTCCGCCGGCTCCACCACGACGAGCGCCAGCTGCGCCAGCAGGTCCGAGAGGCGGAGCGCCCGCGACTCGAGCATCTGCTCCACCACGGCCAGCGACCGCCGCCGGTAGACCGCGAGGAGCGGCTGGGGCCGGGAGCCGTCGCCGAGCGCCACCGCGTCGGCGTCGACGGCTTCGCGCGCCCGGGCTGCCAGGTGGCGCAGCACCGCGGGCGACAGGAACGGCATGTCGCCGGCGACCACGAGCACGAGGTCGTGACGTGCGGCCTGCAAAGCCGCATGGATCCCGGCCAGGGGTCCGGCGCCATCCACCGTGTCGACGATCTCGCGGGCTGCCGCGCGCCCCGCCCGTGGGATTCCGTCCACGGGTCGCCCCGGGCGGCGCACGAGGAGGACGTCGGTCGCCACCGCCGCGACCGCCTCGAGCGCGCGCTCGACGAGCGGCACGCCGTCGACCGGGATCGCGAGCTTGTTGCCGCCCATGCGCCTGCTC
>JAJYGK010000140.1 GCA_021790715.1 Chloroflexota bacterium | reverse complement strand
CGGGGAACACGCGCGCCGGCGGTGAGCGGAACCCCGCCTACACAGGCACGTTCGTGTTCACGAACGACTTCGCCGCGCTCCGCCCGGATGTCGCCGGTCGGCGGATCGAGCAGGGCCTGCTGGTGGCCGAGGGGGAGGCCGGGACCTGCCGGGTCGTCTGCTTCTCGCCGCGCCACGACCTCGGCCTGGCGGCCATGACCCGCGACGAGATACGCGGCGTCGTCGACGCCTGGGCCGACCAGACCGCCGAGCTCGGCGAGCGCTATCGCTGGGTGCAGGTGTTCGAGAACCGCGGCGAGGCCATGGGCGCGTCGAACCCGCACCCGCACGGGCAGATCTGGGCAGGGACGGCGCTCCCGGTCGAGGCCGCGCGCGAGGACGTCGCGCAGCGTCGCTGGCACGAGTCGCGCGGAACGCGCCTGCTGCTCGACTACGCGGCCCAGGAGCATGGGGGTCCGCGCGTCGTGCTGGAGGACGACGACTGGCTGGTCCTCGTGCCCTTCTGGGCCGTGTGGCCGTACGAGGTCCTGGTGCTCCCGCGGTCGCCGACGTCGCGGCTGCCGGACCTCGACGGCCGACGGCGCGACGGTCTGGCCGGCGCGCTCATCGCGTTGCTCGACCGCTACGACCGCCTGTTCGGAGTTCCGTTTCCGTATTCGATGGGCTGGCACCAGGCGCCCTTCGACCGCGGCGAACCCGGACACTGGCAGCTGCACGCCCACTTCTACCCGCCGCTGCTCCGATCGGCGACCGTCCGCAAGTTCATGGTCGGGTACGAGATGCTGGCCGAGAGCCAGCGCGACCTGACGGCGGAGGACGCAGCGGCGCGACTGCGAGGCGCCGGACGGGACCGGCAGGGACGCCCGTAGCCGGATGGAGCCCGGCTGGTTGCCCGGCCCGGAAACCGGATCGGGCGGTCCGAAGACCGCCCGATCGATGGTGCGCGATGGATCGCGTCCGGACCGGCACGCGCCGGCCCGGACGGGGACTATGCCGCGACGAGCTCCCGGCTTGCCAGCGAGAGGCCGCTCTCGTCGTCGAACATGTGGATGCGGTCGAGCGGCACGCGCAGGTCGAGCACGTCGCCGGGCCGGACCCGTGCCGACGAGTTGACGAGCGCGATGATCTCCTGGTCGCCGGCCCGCAGGTGGATCTGCTCCTCGTCGCCGAGGTACTCGACGACGTCGGTGGTGGCCCGCAGGGTGGCGTCGCCGGGCTTCGCGTCCCCCAGCTCGAGGTGCTCGGGGCGGATGCCCACGGTCACCTTGTTGCCCGTGAGCCCGGCGACCGAGTCGCGCAGCCGGTCGGGCACCGGGAACGTGAAGTCCTGGCTGGCCAGCTGGACCTTGCCGTCGCTCCGGGTGGCCGTCATCTCGATGAAGTTCATGGCCGGCGAGCCGATGAACCCGGCCACGAACTTGTTGACCGGGTGGTCGTAGAGCTCCTGGGGCGGCCCGACCTGCTGGAGGACGCCGGCGCTCATGACGGCGATCCGGCTGCCCATCGTCATCGCCTCGATCTGGTCGTGCGTGACGTACACGAACGTCGTGGCGAGGCGCTGGTGGAGGCGCAGGATCTGGGCCCGCGTCTGCGCGCGCAGCTTGGCGTCGAGGTTGGAGAGCGGCTCGTCCATGAGGAAGACGGCCGGCTCGCGGACGATGGCGCGGCCGAGCGCGACCCGCTGGCGCTGGCCGCCGGAGAGCTGCTTGGGCTTGCGGTCGAGGAGGGCTCCGAGGTCGAGGATCTTGGCCGCCTCCTGGACGCGCCGCTCGATCTCCGGCTTGGGCACCTTGCGCAGCTTCAGGCCGAACGAGAGGTTGTCGCGCACGCTCATGTGCGGGTAGAGGGCGTAGCTCTGGAAGACCATGGCCACGTCGCGGTCCTTGGGCGCGAGGTCGTTGACCACGCGATCGCCGATCCTGAGCGTGCCGTCGGAGATCTCCTCGAGCCCGGCGATCATCCGCAGGCTCGTCGTCTTGCCGCAGCCCGACGGTCCGACGAGGACGAGGAACTCCTCGTCCCGGATGTCGAGGTTGAGGTCGCTCACGGCAACGACGTCGCCGCTGTACCGCTTCCACACGTGGTCGAACGTTACGGTGGCCATGCACGGAACCTCATCGTCGCGCTTGTGGACGCGGGCCAGCGCGTCATGACGGCGATCGTACCACGCGATTCCAGTCGCTCAGACGTGCCTCGACAGGTCCATGCATCACGTACTCGTCATTCCCGGGCCCTACACTTGGGCCCCCGGAGGGATCGCCAGTGCTCGAGATGGACCTGCTCGGATGGATCGTGGTCGGGCTCATCGCCGGCGCGCTGTCCGCGATGCTCGTGCCCGGCCGCGCGGCGCGCGGCTGCCTCGCGAACATCGTCGTCGGCGTCCTCGGCGGGATCGTGGGCGGCTGGATCGGGCGTCAGCTGGCCTTCGGGGACCCGCAGGGCTTCATCGGCGCGGTCATCGTCGCGCTCGTTGGGGCGATCGTCGTCCGCGTGATCCTCGAGGCGGTGGCGCCGCAGGACCAGCGCCGGTGATGAGCCGCGCGCAGCGGCAGCGCCCGGAGTGGTGGCAGTCCCCGGCGCCGCGGCAATCCCCGGAGCCGCGGCGATCCCCGGCGCCTCGCCAATTCCCCGGGTCGGGCCGGCTGGCCCTGCCACGGCGGCCATGAGGGTCGTCCGCATCGCGATCGGCCGGCCGGCGGTCCCGGAGGCGTTTGGCGGCGTGCTCGTGCGCGACCTCTCCGTCGACGGGGAACACTGGCGGAAGGGTCGCCGGCTGACGGCGGACGACCTCGCCCGCCTGGCTGCCCCGGGCGTCACCGTCGACCTCGGCGCGCGCGGGGCGACCGACGACCCGGTCGCGCCCGGCGGCAGGCGACGACCCCTCGA
>JAJYGK010000126.1 GCA_021790715.1 Chloroflexota bacterium | reverse complement strand
ACGATCCACAGAGCCAGCGCGTCGCAGGTTCCGCCGGACGCCGGCCGGCGCGCAGGACCCGGCCGAGCGCGGCGGCGAGCCGGGGCGGCGCGTCCCACAGCCGGGTGCCGGTGCGCTGCGCGGTCGCCAGTGCGGCGATGAGCACCGCGGCGCCGACCGCGACGGCCGCGGCTCCGGCGAGCAGCGCCGCGCCCCAGTCGATGCCGGCCACGTATTGCCAGAACCCCGCGCAGGGATCGGCGTCGGGCATGCCTCGCGCCCCCTCCGGCGGTCGCGGTGCGGAGCGTGGCGGCGCGGCATGCGCGGGTCAAGGACCGTTCGGCCCCGACCCGGTTCAGGCCGCGGCGGATTCCCAGACCGGCGACGGACTCGCGGCGGCCGCGGACCGGTCGGGCGGCACCGCCGGGTGGAAGAGACCGACCGCGAGACGCGCGACCGCGGGCTCCTGGCCGGCATCGAAGGCCAGGCCCAGTTCGGTCGAGCCCCGTCGCTCGATGCGGCGTCGGACGGTGCACGCCAGATCCACCCGCTCCTCGCCGAGCTCCAGCGCGAGCGGCACCCGGATCCCCGGACCCAGCACCTCGGCAGCCGCCTCGTCGACGACCACGCGGGCGCCCGTGACCGACAGGTCGACGATGTCGCAGGGCACCCGCACCGCGCGCCCGGCGCGGGAAGCCGACCCGGCCGGCACCCCGTCCTCCGCCGTCGAAACGCCCAGCTGTCCGAGCACGCGCACGGGAAGCCGCGTCCCCGCCCTGCGGTTGCCGGCGAAGCGGTCCGAGCGGATGCGCCGGATCGCGGCGAGCAGGAGCGCCTCGTTGATCGCGATGAAGAACGCCGCGCCGATCGCGGCCCACGGGACGGCGTAGTGGACCGGCGAGAGGCCGAGGAGCGAGGCGGCGAACCACGCCAGTGCGGCCGACGACGCGACCGCGAGCATGGTGAGCAGCCGCGGTGCGCTCGCGCCGCGGGCTCCGTCCCGCCGGCCCTTGGGCGTCACGCGGAACCGCGCGTCGTGGCCGGGATCCAGGATCGCCAGCGTCGCCGGCAGGACCGCGGGCATGCGCAGCACCTCGAAGAGGACCGAGAGGATCGGCGGATAGTGGCCCCGCGCGAGGAGTCGCAGGGCGACGAACTGGAGGCCGAGCGTGGCGACGAAGAACGGCGCGAACACCATGCCGGGTGCGCGGATCGGCACCGCGCCGGTCGCCACGACGACGATTGGGATGACCATGAACGCGAGCGTCCGCCACGAATCGAACCAGCCGAAGAGCGTGGTGAGGAAGGCGAGTCGCTGACCCGCCGTGAGGCCCGGCCCGAACAACGGGTTCTCGCACCGCAGCACCTGCATCGCCCCGCGCGCCCACCGGTTGCGCTGGAGCAGGTACGCGGCCGCGTCGTCGGGGGCGAGCCCGCGTGCCAGCACCTGGTTGTGGTACGCGCCCCGCCACCCTCGCCGGTACATCCGGATCGTGGTGTGGATGTCCTCCGTGACGCTGTCCGTCGCGACACCGCCGACCGAGCGGAGGGCGGAGACGCGCACGAGCGCGCACGTCCCACACCAGAAGGGCGCCGACCAGCGGCTCTTCGCGGGCGCGATGACGCGATAGAAGACGGACTCCTCGTTGTAGATCTCGCCGTTCCAGCGCCTGGCGTGCTCGAACGACTCCACGTTGTAGAAGTCCTGCGGGGTCTGCACGAAGGCCAGCCGCCGGTCCTCGAAGTAGGGGAGGGTCGCAGTCAGGAACTGCGCGGTCGGGACGTGGTCGGCGTCGAGGATCGCGACGATGTCGGCGTCGACGATCCCGAGCGCGTGGTTGAGGTTCCCGGCCTTCGCGCCGGCGTGGTCCGGCCGCGACAGGTAGCGGGCACCGAGCCGGAGGGCCAGCGCGTGGATCTCCTCGCGGCCGCCGTCGTCGAGCACCCAGGTCTCGTGCGCCGGTTCCAGTGCGACCGAGGCCGCGATCGTCGGGAGGAGGATCTCCGGCGGCTCGTTGACCGTCGGGATGAGGACCGCCACCCGCCATCGCCCGGGGCCGGCGCCGGCCGGCGCCGGCTGGGGATCGACGTCCCACAGCGCGATCGTGTACAGGAGGAGGCCGAGCGCGTTGTGGACCTCGACGGCGAACAACGGGATCGAGACCCACCACCAGGCGAGATCGATGGTGCCCGTGAGGCGCCAGACCAGGTACGCGGCCGTGAGTGCGATGGCGGCCAGCGCCGTGGCACGGACCAGCCCCGCGTGGATGCGCGTCTCGGGCGCGGGGAGGGATCCGTCGGGGAACGGGTGGCCCAGGGCCCGGGGCCCGGCGGCTTCCCCGGCTCGTGTCGTCTCGGTGTGCATCGGGCCGAGGGTATGGACGAGTCGCGCACCGATCCATGGCACGAACGGCGCGCGTGCGGGGCCCGAAGGTACGGTCCGTGCCGGGGGAGGGCCCCCGCGACCGGACCGGACGGCCCTGCTCGTGCGCATCGAGGTGGCGGTACGCTCTGGCCGGCGGTCACCGGGATCGAGGGAGGGACGGAATGTCGAGACACCCGCTCGTCGCGGCGGTGGGTCGGTCGTGAGCGAGCTGCCGGAGCGGGCACGCGACCTGGCGCCCCGCAAGCGCATCGGCCTCGTCGCCCACGACAACAAGAAACGGGATCTCGTCGAGTGGGCCCGGTACAACCGCCGCCTGCTGGCGGAGCACGACCTGTACGCCACCGGCACGACCGGCTCGCTGCTGGCCCGGGAGCTCGATCTGCCCGTCGCGCGGCTCCAGTCGGGGCCGCTCGGGGGCGACCTGCAGATCGGCGCGATGATCGCCGACGGCACCATCGACTTCCTGGTGTTCTTCTGGGACCCCCTCGAGCCGCAGCCGCACGACCCCGACGTCAAGGCGCTCCTGCGCATCGCCGTGGTGTGGAACATCCCCGTCGCGTGCAACCGGGCCACCGCCGACTTCATGATCGCGTCGCCGCTCATGACCGACGGGTACGAGCGCCTCCTGCCCGACTACTCGGCGCACCTGGAGCGGCCGCTGGGCGGCGTCTGACGCCCGGGCGCGGTCAGTCGCGTGCGCCCGCGCGGGCCACCGCCGGGACGGCGGCGTGCTGCTGGGCCGTCGTCTCCTGCAGCGGCAGCTCGTGCAGGAGGATCGCCGAGGCCGCGGCGATGATCGCGGCCCCGACCCCGACCCACATCGCGTTGGCGAGGGCGATCGAGAACGCCTGGTGGAAGCCGTCCAGGAACGCGGGCTGCAGCGCGGCCGGGATCCGGTCCAGGAACTGCGTCGCGCTGGTGCCGCCCACCGAGGTCAGCTCCTGGCCGATGTTGAAGGACGGCGGCGCCGTGGGCGGGACGTAGGCTGCCGGCGCGCCGGCCCGGACGATCTGCGCGCGGAGCAGGCTCCAGGTCAGGTTGTTCTCGAACAGCGTGAACGCGATCGTGAGGCCGAACGAGGTTCCGATCTGCCGCATGAGCGTCAGGTCGCTGGTCGCCGTCCCGAGGAGGTCCAACGACACCGCGTTCTGCACGATCAGGGTGAACACGGCCATCATCGGCCCGACGCCGACGCCGGCGACGATCATCCACAGCCACATCGTGGTCGTGGGGGTGTCGGCGCGCAGGCCGGTGAACAGCCCGAGGCCGACCGCGAGCAGCGCCATCGACGCGACGAGCAGCCACCGGTAGTGACCGGTGCGGCTCACGTACTGGCCCGAGACGATCGAGCTGACGATGAGCCCGAGGAGGAACGGGAAGAGGTCGTAGCCCGACGCCGTCGAGGTCGCGTTCTGCACGACCTGGAACCACAGGGGCAGGAAGATGATCGCGGTCGCGAACCCGAACGTGGCAAGGAACGTCGCGATCGACGAGACCGTGAACGTCCGGTTCCGGAACAGGCCGAGCGGGATCACGGGATCCTCGGCGCGCATCTCCGCGACGACGAACGCGACCAGGAACACGACCCCGACGACGAAGCCGCCGAGGACGCCCGGGGCCGTCCAGTCGCCGTTCTCGGCGATCGTCAGCGCGATCAGGATCGGCACGATCGCGAGCGTCAGCGTCACGACGCCCGGGAGGTCGAGGTCGAACCGCGAGCCCTCGCGCCGCACGGTGGGCAGCAGGTGCCAGATGAAGTACAGCGAGACGATCCCGATGGGGACGTTGACGTAGAAGACCCAGTGCCAGCTGATGTTGTCGGTGAGGAACCCGCCCAGGAAGGGGCCGACCAGGAACGCGACGCCGAAGACGGCTCCGAACAGCCCCTGGTACTTGCCGCGCTCGGCCGGCGAGAAGAGGTCGCCGATGACGGCGAGCGAGATCGGGAACAGTGCGCCCGCACCCAGGCCCTGGATCGCGCGGAACGCGATCAACTCGTTCATCGTCTGGCTCAGGCCGGAGAGCGCCGAGCCGGCCAGGAAGAGCACGATGCCGGCCATCAGCAGCGGGCGGCGGCCGTACAGGTCGGACAGCTTGCCGTAGATCGGGATCGTCACCGTGCTCGTCAGCAGGTACGCGGTCACCACCCACGTGTACAGGCTGGCTCCGTTGAGGTCGGTGACGATGCGGGGCAGCACCGGACCGACGATCGTCTGGTCGAGGGCGCTGAGGAAGAGGCCGAGCAGGACCGCGAAGAGGATCTCGAACCGCTCGCGCGATCCGACGTGGATCGCGACGTCGCCCTCCTGCGCGGTGCCGGGCATCACCGGGATGTGTTCCATGGGACGCGTCTCCTGGGCTGGTGGGCCTGTCTCGCCGTCCCGGCCGGCGCGTCGACCCGAGTCTGCTCCCGGTGGTCGGGCCCGGGGATTACGGCGGGAGCCGCGTCATTATCCTCGACTGCAGGATTCCGGCACGCGACCCGATTCTCCGCCGCGCTCTCCTTCGCCGGCATCCGGGCGGCCCGCGGCATGGTTGCACGGCCCTCTCTCGCACCCCGCCCCGCAGGCGCGCCGACGTCCTCCGGTCCCCCGCTCGCACAGCCGGTACACTCAGCGGACCGTGCCAGATGCCTCCTCGACCGGCCCGCGCGACCCGTTCGCCGCCGGCCCCCTCGACCGTGCGACCGCGCTCGCCCTCCTGCAGCGCGGCGACGCGCTCGCCGGGCAGGGCGAGTACCAGCAGGCGGCGGTGCTCTACTCGCGCGTGGTGGGGCACCGCGACGCCGACCTGCACGTGGCGGCGCTCCTCGGCCTCGCCGAGTGCCGCTACCGGATGGACGAGGACGATGCGGCGCTGGAGGCGTGGCGGCTCGCCACCCAGGCGCCGACGACCCCGCTCAGCTGGAAGGCCTGGCAGCAGCTCGCCGCGGCGCGCGTCCGGCAGGGAGACCTCCGTGGTGCGATCGATGCGTACCGGGAGGCGGACCGGCGTGCCCCGCGCGAGGCGAAGGCGGAGATCGCGTCGCGGCTCGGCTGGCTCAACAAGGAGATCGGCAACCAGCGGGCGGCGGGGCGCTACTTCGGCCGGACGCGACCGGGCGGCTCCGACACGCCGATCGTGACGTACGCGATCCTGGCGGTCACGATCGCGATCGGGCTGCTCCAGCTGACGGGGACGTCTCTCGGCGCCGATTTCACGCGCCTCTTCGAGCTGAACACCGCCGACGTGGTGCGGGGCGAGTACTGGCGGCTGCTCACGGTCGTCCTCGTGCACGACCCTGGGAACCCGCTCCACCTCGCGTTCAACATGTATGCGCTGTGGCTGGTCGGGCCGATCGTCGAGCGCGTCTACGGGCGCGGGCAGTACCTGCTGATCTACGTGCTGACGGCCCTCGCCGCGTCCATCACGAGCTACATCTTCCTGGGGGGCAACGCGGTCGGCGCGAGCGGCGCGATCTTCGGCCTGTTCGGCGTGATCTTCATCGCGTTCCGCGTGCACCACCCGATGCTCGGGCGCAGCGCCAACGCCATCGCCGGCCAGATCGGCTTCCTGATCGTGTTCAACCTGGTCCTCGACGTGGGGCTCATCGGCGGAGGCGTGGGGATCGACATCTTCGCCCACATCGGCGGCCTGATCGCGGGGCTCTGGCTCGGGCTGATCCTGCTGCCCACCGGGGTGACCCTCGCGAGCCTCTGGCAGCACCCCGCCGGCGCCCCGCGGGCCGCGCGGACGCCGCTCTCGGGCGCGCTGCGGGTCGGCGGCGTGCTGCTGCTCGTCGTCCTGCTGGTGGCGGGGCTCCAGATCGGCACGACGATCCGGACCGGTGGAGCCGGGTCGGTCGCCGAGCGCGGCGTGCCCGCCGAGGTGGCCCCGGGCTAGGGCCCCGGGCTGGGGCCCCGGACGAGGAGCGCGGATCGAGACGCGTCCCGGCCGATGTCCCGCGTCAGGACGGGGCGGGCGCGCCCTTCCGCACGGCGGCGGGCTGCAGGAGCAGGTCGCGCCGTGTCCCGAACCGCTCGATGATCCGGTAGAAATTGCGGCGGCTCAGCCGATCGCGCTCCGGCTCCGGGAGGCTCGTCGAGCCGCGGTACGCGTGACGGGTCGCCGGCAGGTCGATCGCCAGGGCACGGCGGGGCGGCACGCCCTCACCCTCGTCGCGCAGCACCAGGCTCCACCAGATGTCCAGGTTCCGGTCGACGCGGAAGTGCTCGTCGAGCGGACCGCGTCCGGCGAAGTCGGCCCGGCGGAACGCGATCGCCAGCCCCTCGATCGCGTCGACGTCGCCGGGACCCGCCTCGTCGAAGTGCCGCAGGTCGGGCGAACGGAGGCCCCAGCCGCCGGCCACAGCCACGCCGGGATCGTCGAGCGCCGCCACCAGCGGCCGGACCAGGTCGCCGACCGGCTCCACGCTCGTGTCGAGCAGGATCACGACGTCGCCTGCCGCCCGGCGGATGCCCGCGTTGGCGGCGGCCGCGTGCCCCAGCGGCGCACTCGTCCAGACCTGCTCGGGCGAGGCCCCCGCGATCGGCGCGAGCGCGCGCTCGTCCGGCGTCCCGAGCGCGTCGGCCTGTTCCGGCGTCGGGTCGTTGGCGACGATCACGACCTGGGTGCCGACCGGGGCATGGGCCCGCAGACCCTCCAGGGCGCGGCCGAGGTCATCGGGCCACCGGTCCGCCAGCAGGACCACCGTCGCCAGCGCCGTGGCCGGATCGGCCAGCCTCGACGGGACGGACGTGCTCGATCCGTGCCGCACGCGGCCCGCGACCTCCACGTCGGGCGGATGCATCGGCTCGAGGCGGAAGCGCAGTCCCTGGTCGATCACCCTCCAGCCGGCGGCCTCGATCTCGGCGCGGAGGACGTCTGCCGCCGCGAAGTCGTGCGCCGCGCGCGCGTCGGCGCGCCGGCGGGCGAGATCCTCCACCCCGGCGGGAACGAACGCCTGCGTCGACGGCCCGGTCATGAGGCGGGAGTCTAGCGGAGGAATACGCGGGACGAGTCCCGCGGGCCTCTCCGGTTTGGGTACCCTTGCCGTGGTGCACCGGTCGCTCGTCTCCGTCCTCGTCGGAACGTTCACGCTGCGCTTCAGCACGGGCCTCACCGGGGCTCTGCTCGTCTACTACCTCGCCGACCTGCCGGCCCACGGCGGCCAGCGCGTGGACCCGCTCGTCGTCGGAATCCTCTCCGCCACCTTCTTCCTGGCCGAGCTCGTGCTGTCGCCGCCCTTCGGCGCGATCTCCGACCGGCTGGGGCAGCGCCCGGTCATGCAGCTCGGCCCCGGGTTCGGCGCGGTCGCCGCGATCCTCACCGGGCTCACCACGAGCCTCCCGCTGCTCGGCCTCACGCGGCTCCTCGAGGGCAGCTCGAGCGCCGCCAGCGTGCCGTCGATCCTGGGCTACGTGGCGCGCGCGACGGCCGACGACGAGACGCTGCGGGGCCGGGCGGTCGCCCGGTTCGAGCTGGCGACGCTCGCCGGGCTGGGCGCGGGATTCATCGCCGCGGGGCCGCTCTACGAGCTGCTGGGGCGCACGGCCTTCTTCCTCAACGCGGCCGTCTACGCCGGGTCGTGGGCGATCTACCGGTTCGGGGTGCAGGATGTCCAGGCACTGGCCGGACACGGCGCCGCCGCGCGGCCGGGCCTGCGCCGCTACCTCGAGATCCTGGGCAGCTCGCACGTCTGGCTCCTCGCTCCGACGTGGATCGCGCTCAACGCCTCGATCGGGCTGTGGACCAGCCAGTCGCTGTTCCAGCTCGTGCAACCCACGACCCGCGCCGTGGCCCGCCACCAGCTGCTGATGGGCGGGTTCACGCCGGTCCAGGTCAGCGTCGGACTCGTCGTCGCGCTGGCGGTCTTCTTCGCCGGCCTCCTGTACTGGGGCGGGCGGTTCAGGACGCTGCGGCGGACGACGATCATCCTCTACGGGATCGTGGGTGGCGGCATCGCGATCGGAGCGACGTTCATCGTCAACCACAGCGGCGGCCAGCCGGTGGCCGTGCTCGGTCTGTTCGTGCTGGCCGCGGCGTTCGGCCTGTTCGTGCTGGCCGGGGCGACGCCGGCCGCGCTCGGCCTGCTGGCGGACGTGTCGGAGGCGCACCCGCGCGACCGCGGCGTGGTCATGGGCCTCTACAGCGTGTTCCTCGCCCTCGGCCAGGTCACGGGCAGCCTGATCGGCGGCGAGTCCGCGCGCCTGCTCGGCATCGACGGCCTCCTCGCGGCCACGATCGTGCTGCTCGCGGTCGCGGTCGTGCCCCTCTGGCGCCTGCGGTCGTTCGAGCAGGAGCTCGCGCCCAGCCGCCGCGACGGGGTCGCCGCGAGCGGGTGAGCTCGCACTCGCCCCGCGGCGGTCAGGCCCGCAGGAGCCGGGCCGTCTCTTCGACGATCGCGACCGCCAGCGCCGGTACGCCCTGCAGGACGGCGTCCGAGGGAGGATCGCCGAGCCCGAAGGTCGTCGCACCCACGCCGACGAACGACCCCGCCGGCAGCGAGCCGCGCAGCGTCTCCGCCAGTGCCAGCACGTCGCGCAGCGGCAGCATGTGCGACGAGCGCGGTGCGGGGCCCCCGGAGCCGAGACCGGCCAGCGGCCGCGCCACGACCCGACCGGCGGGCACCCCGCGGGCCGCATCGGTGACCACGACGGCCTGGTCCGGCGCAGCAGCGAACAGGTCGTCGGGCTCGAGCTGCCCGACCTCGCGGATCTCGACCCGCCCCTGCAGGGCGGCCAGCACCGGCTCCAGCGAGGCCGGCGGCGTCGCCAGCCCGTCGAGCCAGCCCTGCACCAGCTCCGCCGCGAGGAGGCCGGCGCGGTCGTCGCCGCGGGCCGCGTCGCCGCAGGCAAGGACGAGGACCGTCCGGGCGCCGTCGCCCGGCGGTGCCCGGTGCGGCGACAGGTCTGCGGTGGCGGCCGTCACGACGCGTCCACCGTGAGGTCGATGAAGTGCGTGGCGCACGAGATGCACGGATCGTAGGAGCGGATCAGCTGCTCGAGCCGACGCGTCGCCTCCGCGTGCTCCAGGTCGAGGACGCCCGGCGCGAACCCGCGCAGGTCGGCCTCGATCTGGCCCTGGTTCTGGCTCGTCGGCGGCACGATCTGCGCCCGCGTGACCATGCCCTGCGCGTCCGTCTCCCAGTGGTGCCAGCAGATGCCCCGCGGCGCCTCGGAGCCCCACCCGGCCGCGCCGGCCCGCGGGGTCCACGGCTCGAACGGCCGTGCCGGTCGCTCGTACGCGTCGATGATGTCGATCGCCTCGGCGCAGTAGTGGACGAGCTCCACGCCCCGGGCGGCGATGCTCCAGAACGGGTTGCGGGCGATCTGCCCGGCCAGGCCGGTCTGCTCCAGGGCCTCGCGAGCGATCGGGTGCAGCTGCTCGGCCGCGATCGTCACGCGGGCCGACGGGCCCAGCTGGTAGGTCTCGCCGGTCGCCGTGCGCGCGTGGAGCGCGTTGGTGCCCTCGTGGTGCTCCTCGTGGAACACGGAGCGCCACTCGCCGATGCCGACGTCGATCGACCCGTCGTGCGAGACGATGCGGCCGTCGAAGAGCGGGTACTCGGAGGGGTGCCGGAGCGAGACCAGGCGCACCTCGCGCTCGAACGGCGGCGCATCGAAGCGGGCGACGAACTCGAGCGTGGCCTTCGCCTGCTCGAGCGCCGCGACGAGGCGCGGCCGCATGGCCAGGAGCTCGTCGCGCGCCGGGACGCGGTAGAGACCCCCCACGCGCACGTTCACCGGGTGGATGGAGCGGCCGCCCACGACGGCCATGAGGTCGTTGCCGACCTTCTTCAGGGCCAGGCCCTGCTCGACGACGGCCCGGTGATCCTTCGCCAGGTCGATCGCGCTCGCGTAGCCCAGGAAGTCGGGGGCGTGCAGCAGGTAGACGTGGAGCGCGTGGCTCTCGATGTACTCGCCGGCGTACAGGAGGCGGCGCAGCGCGCGCACCTGCGGGTCGACCTGGACGCCGAAGATGGACTCGAACGCCCCGGCCGCGCTCATCTGGTACGCCTCGGGGCAGATCCCGCAGATGCGCGCCACGATGTCGATGACCTGGTCCGGGTGTCGCCCGACCACGACCTGCTCGAAGTAGCGGGGCGCCTCGAAGATCTTCAGGCGCGCCTCGGTCACCTCGCCGCCGCGGACGACGAGGTGCAGGGAGCCTTCGCCCTCCACCCGGGTGATGCCCTCGACCCGGAAGGACCGCTCGAAGGCCGGTGCGTCGGTGGTCATCGCTGTCCTCCCGCCTGCGCCGGCGACCCGGCAGGTGTCGGCGCCGCGTGGCCCGCCGCGCCCTCCGGCGCAGCCGTCGCTCGCGGCACGGGCGTCGTGCCCGGCACCCCGCCCAGTTCGGTGATCAGGCCGCGGAACGGCTCGGCGTAGCCGGTGAAGCCGGCGAAGAGGCGCCCGGCCTCGCTCGGCGTCCGACCCATGTGCACGAAGCCGCGGCTGAGGCTGTCCACGTTGGCACTCTCGCGGGGCCCGAAGCAGCCGTAGCACCCGCGATCGAAGCCGGGGCAGAGGGCACCGCAACCGGTCATCGTCACCGGGCCGAGGCACGGGATGCCCTGGGAGACCATGACGCACACGCGTCCCGCCCGCTTGCAGGCCGCGCAGACCGCCTCGTCCGGGAGATCCGGCCGCCGCCCGGTCAGCAGCGCGGTGACGAGCTCGAGCAGCTGCCCGGCGTTGATCGGGCAGCCGCGAAGCTCGGCGTCGACCTTGACGTAGTCGGCGACGGGCTGGGCGGTGGCAAGAGACTCGATGTACTCGGGGTGCGCGTAGACGGCGGCGCGGAACGCGTCGTGGTCGCGCCAGTTGCGCATCGCCTGGATGCCGCCCGCGGTCGCGCAGGCGCCGATCGTCACGAGGAGCTTGGCCTCGCGGCGCACCTCGTGGATCTGCTCGAGCTGCTCCGGGGTGCTGACGGCGCCCTCCACGAGCACGACGTCGTACGGCCCGCTCGAGCGGTGCGTCGTCGCCTCGGGGAACTCGACGATGTCGATCCGGTCGGCGATCGCGAGGAGCTCGTCCTCGAGATTCAGCAGCATGAGCTGGCAGCCGTCGCACGAGGCGAGCTTCACGACACCCAGGCGGGGGCGCGGGGTGGTGCTGGCCCGGGCCATCAGATGCCCTCCCGTCCGAACACGTCGCCGAGCTGCGCGAGCGAGAAGACCGGGCCGTCCTTGCACACGAAGTACGGACCCATCTGGCAGTGCCCGCAGAGACCGACGCCGCATTCCATGTGGCGTTCCATCGAGATGAAGATGCGGTCCGGCGTGATGCCGTGCGAGGCGAGCGTCGAGACGGTCGCCTGGATCATGCGCTCCGGCCCGCACACGAACGCGATCGCCCGCGAGCCGTCCCAGCGCGCATGGTCGAAGAGGTGCGTCACGATGCCCACGCGGCCGAGCCAGTGCTCGTCCGCGCGGTCCACCGTCACGCCGACGTCCAGGTCGCCCCGCGCCGCCCAGGCCGCCAGCTCGCTCGTGTAGAGCAGGTCGCCGGGCGTCCGCGCTCCGTGGTAGATGTGCACCTCGCCGTACCTGGCGCGGTGCGCGACGATCTCGTCGACGATGGGGCGCAGCGGCGGCAGGCCCATGCCCCCGCCGACGATCACGATGTCGTGGTCCTCCGCGGCCTCGATCGGCCACCCGTGCCCCAGTGGCGCGGAGAGGCCGACCTCGGCCCCGTGGGCCAGGCCGGTCAGGATCGTGGTGGCAGGCCCGACGGCGCGGATCGTCAGCTCCATGCCGGTGGGAAGCCGGCGCGAGATCGAGATGGGCACCGACCCGACCGCGGGCACCGACGCCATCACGAACTCGCCGTGCTCCTTCTCCCAGTCCATGCCCTCCGGTCGCGTGAGTGCGAGCGTGACCGTGTCGTGGGTCTCCTGCCGCGCGGCCTCGACGCGGAAGACGCGCGTGATCGGCGCCTGGCCCTCGGGGGCCTTCGGCTTCGCGGGGATCTGCGGCGGCGGCGCGATCCGGTTCAGTTCCTCCCGCACGTCGATGCCGGCGGGGCACCACGCGATGCAGCGGCCGCAGCCGACGCATCCGGACGTGCCGAACTGGTCGATCCAGGTGGCGAACTTGTGGGTGAGCCACTGGCGGTAGCGGTCCTGCACGCGCGGGCGGAAGTTGCCTCCCAGCGCGACGGCCGAGAAGCCCTTCGTGAAGCACGAGTCCCAGCGCCGCTCGGTGACCGCGACGTGGCCGTCCAGGTCCGAGCGCTGGCCGACGCTGGTGCAGAAGCAGGTCGGGCAGGACATCGTGCAGTTCGTGCAGGAGAGGCAGCGTTCCGCGACCTCCGCCCAGTGCGGGTTGTCGAGTTGTGCGAGCAGGCGGTCGTGGAGGCCGGCCGTGACCACGGGGTCGCCGATGCGCTGCCGTGCCGCGACGAGCTGGTCGGAGGCGTCGCCCAGCTGGTCGGTGCTCGCCTCGGCGAGATCGAGCCGGTCGAAGATCGCCGATCCCGCCGGGCTGCCGGCCGTCACGATGAACCCGTCGTCGAGCTCGATGAGCGAGAGGTCGTGGCCGTCGCGGATGCCCGGGCCGGTGCCCATCGACGTGCAGAAGCAGGTCGAGGCCGGCTCCGCGCACTGGACCGCGACGATCAGCGCGCCGGAACGGCGGGCCCGGTAGTCCTCGTCCGTGTAGGGGCCGCCCAGGAAGACGCGGTCCTCGATGCCGAGGGCCGCCAGTTCGCAGGCGCGCACGCCCAGGAACGCGAGCTTCGGGATCTCGTGCGCGACACGCGCGAACGACACGTGCCCGTCCTCGTCGCGCCGCGCCTCGCGCGTCTCGAGCGTGGGCGGGAACACGAAGCGCTTCCACGAGGTGGGCCCGACCGCATACGCGAAGAGGCGCTCGTCGCCGTGCTCGACCAGGCGGTACGAGCCCGGCTTCTGCTCGGCGCCGATGCCCTTCGGCAGGTCGGAGACCGCGCGCACCTCGCCGTACACGATGGCACCGTCGGCGACCGTCGGGCCGATGACGGTCCGGCCGTCCTCGGCGAGCAGGTCGATGAGTTGCTGGAAACCGGCGCGCGGCAGGAAGCCGATCGCGCTCTTCGTCACCGTTGTCACGTCGGTCCGCCTACCTCGCGAACAGGTCGAGCATCTGGAGCCGGGTCGCATTGAGCCGGCGGGCCAGGGCCTGCAGCAGCCGCGGGTACAGTGCCGCGGCCAGGTCGTGGTCCGCCGCCAGCGCCGCGCGCAGCCCGGGACCGTCGAGGGCCAGGACGTCGACCGGTTGCAGGGCGACGACGGTCGAGGTGGACCGGTAGGGCGAGACGACGGCCGACTGGCCGAAGATGTCGCCGGGCTCGACCGTCAGGATGGTGATCCAGCCCTCTTCCGGCACGAGGGTGCGCAGGGAGACGCGGCCGGACAGGACGATCCCCAGCTCGTTGGCGAGCTGGCCTTCGGCGAGCAGCGTGGTGCCGGCGGCGGCCTGGTACCGGCGCGCCAGTCCGGCCAGGCGCACCTGCGTCTCTGGCGGCAGGTTGGCGCCGAACCAGGTCGCGTTGAGGAGCGCGACGAGCGACGCGTTGTCGTCGGCCCGGGGCGTGACGGCCTCGGTGTCTGACATGCGAACGACCTCCATTCGGGGCAGGCGGGGACGCATGGCTGCAACGGTATGGGAGCACCGGACCCGGCTCCGGCGACAGGGCCTGCCGTCACGCGAACGGGGGCGGTCCGGCC
>JAJYGK010000093.1 GCA_021790715.1 Chloroflexota bacterium | reverse complement strand
TCCGCCGTCCCGGGCGGCGATCAGGACGGCAGCTGCCCCGAGCGGGCCAGGGCCAGCGCGACGTCGGCGAAGACGCCGGCGAGACCAGTGTCACCTGCCGGACCTGGCCCGGCGGCCGCCATGGACGGGCCACGACGACGCCGACGGCGCCCGCGGCCCGGGCACGGAGCGCCTGGTCGCGTCGCCGGCGCGGCCAGGCCACCGCGCGATCAGGCGCCGACGCCGCGCGCCTTCTCGAGCACGATCTGCTGGTCCTGGGTCAGGCCCGTTGCGAACCCGGCTTCGCTCAGGGCGAGGTAGTACTCCCACATCCGCGCGAAACGATCGTCGAACCCGAGGCCGCGAACGGCGTCGAGGTTCTCGAGGAACCGGGTCCGCCAGGCACGGAGCGTCCGGGCATAGCTCGGCGCGATGTCCGTCGCGCTCCGGAGCAGCAGGCGCGTGCCGTGGAGCGACTGCTCGATGACGGCGAGCGAGGGGCACAGGCCACCCGGGAAGATGTACGTCTGGACCCAGTTGACACCCCGCCGCTGCGTCTCGTACGCGGCGTCGGGCATCGTGATGACCTGGAGGCTGCACCGGCCCCCCGGCTTCAGGGCCCGGTCGACGGCTTCGAAATACGTCGCGAAGTACTCCGCCCCGACTGCCTCCAGCATCTCGATGGAGACGACGGCGTCGTACCGACCGACGACCTCGCGGTAGTCGCGGAACTGGACGTCCACCAGATGATCGAGGCCCGCCTCGTGGACGCGGCGGCGCGCGAGGTCGTGCTGCTCCCTCGAGATCGTGATCGAGGTGACACGGCAGCCGAGCTCGCCGGCCGCGTACAGGGCGAAGCCGCCCCAGCCGCCGCCGATCTCGAGCACGTGCATCCCGGCCCGCAGCCGCGCGCCCTCGGCGATCCGGCGGTACTTCGCGCGCTGCGCGTCGAACAGTGACTGCTCCGGCGTCTCGAACACCGCGCACGAGTACGTGAGGGATTCGTCGAGGAAGAGCCGGTAGAAATCGTTGCCGAGGTCGTAGTGGGCCGCGATGTTCCGCCGCGCCTGCCGCAGGGAGTTGCGGCGGGCGCGATGCGCCATCCGCTGGGGCAGCTCGAGCGGCCGGCGCCACCAGGCCCCGCCCATCGCGAGCTCGGAGCGGTTGACCGCCGCGAGCTCGATCAGCGCCTCGAGATCCGGCGAGGTCCACTGTCCGTCCATGTATGCCTCGCCCGCGCCCATCTCGCCGTGCAGCAGGAGACGGCCCGCCGCGGCCGCGTCGAGCACCCGGATCTCCGCGCGTCGCGCCGAGGCCGGGTCGCCGAAGACTCGCCGGCGGCCATCCGGCAGGACGACCGTCAGGCAGCCGGACCGGATCCGGGACGCCGCGCGGAGCAGGATCCGTTCGGCGGCCGACTCGAGCGTCCGCGACGCGACGCCGAGGGCAGGCCGGGCGGCACCGGCGCTCACGACGCGCCTCCCGCTTCGCCGACGGGCATGGCGACCTCCCGGGCACGCGACTTCCGGATCGGTGCCGGATGCCGCTGGAACGCCACTCCCCGCCGCCAGAGTCTCCAGGCGTGCAGGTAGATCAAGGCGATCGTCCGCTGGGTCGATAGCGGGTGGCGGAGCAGCATGCGCAGCAGGTTGCGGTCGGTCAGGGGGCGACGCCGGAGCACCAGGCTGGTGGACAGCAGCGGCCGGCCGCCCTGGCGTTCGTTGATGCCGATGCGAAGGCGAGACGGGTCGTCCTGGACGTGGACCGTGTACCGCCCTTCCATGTCGATGAAGGGCGAGACGTAGAAGTCCTTGTCCATCGACGCGACGAAACCCGGCCGTCCCGTCTCCGGGCGAAGCGTGTAGAGGTGTCGCTCGAGGTGCGGCGTGTTGTGCACTTCGATGATCACGATGCGGAGCGCGTCCTCCCTGTCGCGGCACAGGTAGAAGCTGGCCGGGTTGAACACGTAGCCCAGCACGCGCGGGTTGGTGACCAGCGTGATGCGCCAGCCGGTCGGATCTTCGCCCTGCTCGCGGAGGTGGTCGAGGACCGACCGCCGAAGGTCGGCGGACGGCTCCGGCCAGTGGTCGCCATCCCGGAACTCGACGACGTTCCGCCGGTTCCGGCTCACCAGGCGGATCCGACGGTCGACCGCGTCGACCTCGTCGAGGTCCAGGGCGAGGTAGAAGACGTCGTGCTCCAGCGCGTACTCGACCGGGCGGGCCCGGCGGTGCCGGACGGTGCCCTCGACGAGGTGGGACCTCATGCTGCCATCTCGCTGTCCCGCTCGAGACCCACGAGCTCCGCCGCCTCATACCCGGACCGGCAGCCATCCTCGTGGAAGCCCCACCCGAGGTGGGCCCCCGCATGGTACGTCGCGCGGTGGCCCTGCAGGCGGCGCACGGCCGCCTGTGATTCGAGGAAGCGGCGCGTGTAGAGCGGGTGGCTGAATTCCCGGGCCAGGATGACGTGCTCGTCCCGGACCGCGTCGCCCGGGTTGATCGAGACGAAGTACTGGGTGGGCCCCGGCAGCGACTGCAGCCGGTTCATGTGGTATGTCATCGTCACCGCTCCACCCGGCGGATCGCACGCGACCTGGTGCACGTTCCACGACGACCACGCGCCTCGGCGCTTCGGCATGACCGAGGCATCGGTGTGCAGGACCACCTGGTTCCGGTTGTACTCGAACCCGCCCAGGGCCGCACGCTCCGCGGGATCGGCGTCGCGCAGCAGCGCCAGCGTGTCGTCCGCGTGCGCCGCCATCACGACCGCGTCGAAGTGGCTGCGCACGCCGCCGCGCGTGGCGACGGTCACGCCGGCCGGGCTCCGGAGGACCTCGGCAACGGGATCGCCGGACCGGACCGTGCCGGGACGCAGCGATGCGATCAGGCGGTCGACGTACAGGCGCGAGCCGCTGGTCACGGTCC
>JAJYGK010000145.1 GCA_021790715.1 Chloroflexota bacterium | reverse complement strand
GACGGCGCCGCCGCGGACGCCGCGGCGCTCGTCGAGGCCCTCATCCCCGACGCGCCGCACGCGGCGCGCGACCTCGCCGCGCGGCTGCTCGTGGACGGCCGTCCGGCCACGCCCGAGGCGCTCGGTGCCGCGTGGGGGCCGCTCGAGACCGCGGTGCTCGGCACCCCGTGCTCGGCACCCCGCCGTTCGCGGAGAGCTACCGTGCGCTGGTGACGGCTGCCGGCACGCCGCCGCTCCGCTGGCTGTCGCTGGCGCCGGAGGCGCCCGGATCGCCCGTGCCCAGGGCGTGGTTCGTCGTGGCCCTGCCGGGCAACCTGCTCGCCATGGAGCTGGTGACCGGGGGCGCCCATGCCACCTACTGCTTCTCGATCGTGGCGCCGTCCGGCTACCTCGGCCGGCCCCCGTCGGAGATGTCCGGCCCGTGCGAGGCGGCCGTGGCATCGCTCAGCGGGACCCTCGTCGACATCCGGTTCCTCCGGGAGCCGATCGGGCTGCCGGACGATGCCCTCGCGGCGCCCGGGCACACCCGCGATCGCCTCGCGATCGCCGCGCTGCCCTCACTGGCGGCTGCACGGCGCGCCTTCGTCGCGCGCCTCGTCCACGACGAGCGGTGGACCGCGTCGCTGGAGGACCTGGTGACGTGGCACGCGACCTGTCGCGACGACGCCGCGCGGTGGCCCGGACGGGCCGCCCAGGAGGCGACGATCTCCGGGCTCGAGACCGCCCGCGCCGGCGCGGGATAGGCCGGCCGGGAGCAACGGAGGGAGGCCACATGCCGCAGTACAAGCACCCCTGCCCGCACTGCGGGAACTTCATCGTGCGGGACGTTGCCGCGTGCCCCTTCTGCGGGACCGCGGATCCGTTCACGCCGCGACGGTGTCCGTCCTGCCGGGCACCGATCGACGATCCCGCCTGGATCGCCTGCCCGCGCTGCGGTCAGAGCCTGGCCGCGGCGGCGCCCGCCCGTCCCGCGCCGTCCGCGACGCCCGCGCGCCCCGGATCGCCTCCATCCACCACGCCGACCGCGCCGATGACGCCGCCCGCGCAGTCCGCTCCGTCCTCGCCGGGCACGGGTTCGACGTCGGCGTCGGCGTGCCCGACGCCGCCCCGCCATCGCCGACCGCGCCGATGACGCCGCCCGCGCAGTCCGCTCCGTCCTCGCCGGGCACGGGTTCGACGTCGGCGTCGGCGTGCCCGACCTGCGGTGCGGCGCTCGCGCCCGGGAGCCGGTTCTGCACCACCTGCGGAACCCTGCTCGGCTGAGCGCGAGGGGACGGATCGACCGACCCCGGAGCAGACCGGTCGAACCGGAGGGAACAGACCGACCGAGCCGGACACGCCACGCGCGGTCCTGTGCCGGGCGAGGCTCCGCGACCGCCCCCTACCCGGCCTTCGCGCCGCAGTTCCCGCAGAAACGCGCCCCCGTCGCGAGCTCCGCGCCGCACTGCGTGCAGTGCGCGGTTCCGAGCTGCGCGCCGCAGTTCGCGCAGAACTTCTCCGACCCGACCGGGCGCCCGCATGACGGGCACACCGTCTGCCGCGCGGTCGTGTCGCCGGAGAAGACCGTCTCCGAGCGGATCGCCTCGCGCATCTGCTCGAGCTCGACCGTCTGGCGCTCCGCCTCCATCTCGGCGGCGAGCTTCGGGGCGCACGCGACGCACAGGTTGCGCTGGTCGTTCCAGCAGGTCTCGTCCACCCACTTGTTGCAGCGGGGGCAGCGCTGGAACAGCTGCATGATCTCGTTCGAGGCCTTCTTCAGGGCCTCGTCGCGCGCGCCACGGTCCACGACGTCGCGCGCCGTGTCGGCCACGCGGCTGGCTCCCCACAGGCCGCCGAACAGCCCCGACGCGCCCGAGAGGATGGTGCCCGCGGTGCCCAGCTGGGAGCGGACGAACTCGCTCCGGTAGCCGCTGCCGCAGATGTCGCAGCGGAACTCGAACTGGTAGCCGTTCGAGTCGGACAGGTCCTGGTAGTTGGACGTGAACGGCGTGAACCCGGGCATCCATCCCTCCAGTGGCGCTGCCACGCCGCCCACGACGACGCCCGTGATCGCGCCCGATCGTCCCGTGATCGCGCCCGATCGTGTCGCTGCTCCCTCCGTGCGACGGCGCCATGGTAGCCGCCACGATGGGCCGGCGACAGGCCCGTTGCGGGGCCGTCGCGGTGGCGCAGCCCGCGCGGCCGTGCCGGCAGATGCGAGACGCCGTCCTCAGGCCCGGGCCGGTCCCCCGTGCCAGGTGCCCGCGCGCATCACGCGCATGACGCCGAATCCCTCGTCGAGCTCGACCAGGTCGGCGCGCAGGCCGGGCTCGATGCGGCCGCGGTCGCGGACGCCGACGAGGGCCAGCGGGTTCGCGCCCGCCGCCGCGGACAGCACGGGGAGCGGCATGCCGAACCGCGCGAGGTTGCGGACGGCGGTGTCCAGGGCGATCACGGATCCCGCGAGCGCCCCGTTCGAGACGAGCGTGCAGCGGTCGCCGTGCACCTCGACGTCCAGGCCGCCGAGCGTGCCGCGCCCGTCGCCCGTTCCCGCCAGCGCGATGGCGTCGCTGACGAGGACGAGCCGGTCGGAGGGTTTCGTCCGCAGGATCAGGGGCCACAGCAGCCGGTCGACGTGGTGCCCGTCGAAGACGACCTCGGCGTACACGTCGTCGCGGGCGAGGGCGACCGTCGCCAGGCCCGGGGTGTGCTGGTGCACGCCCGACATCGCGTTGAACAGGTGGGTCGTGGTGCGTGCGCCCGCGTCGTAGCCGGCCGATGCCTCGCCGGCCGTCGCCACCGAGTGCCCGAGCGACGTCCAGACGCCGCGGTCGGCGAGCGCCCGGATGAGGTCGAGGGCGCCCAGGGTCTCGGGGGCGATCGTGGTCAGCCGGAACGAGCCGACGAGCGGCTCCAGGTCGGCGAACGG
>JAJYGK010000213.1 GCA_021790715.1 Chloroflexota bacterium | reverse complement strand
GCGCGCGGGCGATCCTGGCGACAGACTCGAGCCGGCGCCCGCGGGACGGCGCGTCGGGCCGTCGGCGGGGGCTCCGCTGGACCGAGCTGCCGGGAGAGGGGGCGCTCGGCCTGACGCCCGACGAGTCGCGGCGCGCCGCGGCTCGCGCGCGTGCCGAGCGCGTGCGCCGCGCGGCCGAGACGCGCCGGCGGAACGCCCGGACCGGGGCGGGCGGCTGACGTGTCGATTCTCCGGTTCGAGCACGTCCGCCGCGAGGTCGGGACGTTCGTCATCCTCGACGACGTGACGTCCGCGATCGCGCACGGAGAGCGGGTCGGGCTGGTCGGCGTGAACGGCGCCGGCAAGACGACGTTGCTGCGGCTCGCGGCCGGGCTCGACGAGCCGGACGCGGGACGCGTGGAGCGCAAGCGCGGGCTGCGCCTCGGCATGCTGGCGCAGGAGACGAACCTCGACGAGCGCTTCACCGTCGCGTCGACGCTGCGGGCCGCGGTCCGGGCCGGTGCGGCAGAGACCGAGCGGCTCGAGGTGGAGCTCGCGAGGCTGGAGGCGGCGGGCGCGGAGGCGGTCAGCTCCGTGCGGTACGCCGAGCTGCGCCACCGCTTCGAGGTGCTCGACGGGTACGCGCTCGACCTGCGCGTCGACGAGGCGCTCAGCGGCCTCGGCTTCGACCGGGAGCAGTGGGCGCGCCCGCCGACCGGGCTCTCGGGGGGCGAGCAGACGCGGGCCGCGCTCGCCCGGCTGATGGTCGCCGACCCGGACCTGCTCCTCCTCGACGAGCCGACCAACCACCTCGACGTCGCCGCGCTGGAGTGGCTCGAGCTCGCCCTGTCGCGGCGCAGCCGGGCGCTGCTCGTTGCCTCGCACGATCGCGCCTTCCTCGACGCGGTCGTCGGACGCATCTGGGAGCTGCGTGACCGGCGCCTCGAGACCTTTCGCGGCACGTACAGCGCGTACGCCGTGCAGGCCGCCGAACGCGACGAGCAGCTGCGCCGCCAGGCCGAGTCCACGCAGGACGCCGCGGCCCGCGAGGCCGAGCTCGTCCAGAACTACCGCAGCCACCGCAACTACGCGAAGATGCACGAGCACGAGCGGCGGCTCGCGGCGATCCAGCAGGTCGATGCACCCCGCCCGGGACGCCGGCTGAAGCTGCCGCAGGGGGGGCTCGTCGGCGGCGGGCCCGTCCGGTCGGGCGACGTCGTCGTCTCCGTCCGCGATGCCACGATCGGGTTCCCGCCCGAGCCGGGCGCGGCCGCCGGGACGCCGGTCCTGCGGGTCCCGCGTCTCGAGGTGCGGCGGGGCGAACGGGTCGGGATCGTCGGACCGAACGGCGCCGGCAAGACGACGCTGCTCCGCACGGTGGCGGGCGAGCTGTTCCCGCTCGACGGGATCGTCTCGCTCGGTCACGGCGTGCAGCTGGCGTACCTGGCACAGCTGCGCGAGGCGGCGTTCCCGGGCGAGACGGTGCTGGACGCGCTGCTCGACCGCGTCGACATCGGCCAGGGTGAGGGACGCGGCTACCTGGCCCGCTTCCTGTTCCGGGGCGAGGACGTCTTCAAGCCCGTCTCCGAGCTGTCGGGAGGGGAGCGATCGCGTCTCGAGCTCGCGCTGCTCGGGATCTCGCCGGCGAACCTCCTGCTGCTCGACGAGCCGACCAACCACCTGGACATCCCGGCGCGCGAGGCGCTGGAGGCGTTCCTGCGCGACTCGCCCGCCACGCTCCTGATCGTGTCGCACGACCGGCGCCTCCTGGAGTCGACGTGCGAGTCGCTGTGGGTCGTGGAGGAGGGGAGCGGAGGGCAGCCCGGCGCCGCGGTCGCGTTCGACGGCGGATGGCGTGAGTGGCGGGCCGGGGTCGCCGCGGGGTGGACGATGGCGGGTGCCCTCGAGCTCGAGTCCCGGCGGCTGTCCGGCGTGCCGGTTTCGGTGACGCGGGCGGCGGTCGCCGGCGCGAACCGCGCCCCGGACGACCGCAGGCCGGACGCCCCGGGCCGGAACGGCCGCCGGGCGGACGGGGAGCCCGCGACGCCGGCGGAGGCACGCGGGGCGGATCGGACGCGGCCGGCACCGCACGCGCGGCCGGCGCCGCTGTCCAAGGACGCGTATCGGCGCCAGAAGGCGGTCGTCGATGCCGACCTGACGCGACTCGGCCTGCGCAAGAGCCACATCGAGCTCGCGCTCGGCGATCCGGCGGTGCAGACGAACTTCGTCGAGCTGCGCCGCCTGACCAGCGAGCTCGTGGACGTCGAACGGGCCCTCTCGGCCGCCGAGGATGCCTGGCTCGCCGTCGAGGAGCGGGCGCCGCGATGACGCGGGTGATCGGGCTGACCGGGCCGATCGGGTGCGGCAAGACGACCGTGGCCGGCTGGCTGGCCGGCCGCGGCGGGATCGTCGTCGATGCCGACGCGCTGGCGCGCCGCGCGACGGACCGGGGCCAGCCCGCGCTGCCGGAGATCCGGGCGCGGTTCGGCGGTGGGGTCTTCGACGCGGAGGGGAACCTCGACCGGGCCGCGCTGGCCCGCGTCGTGTTCACGGACCAGCGGGCGCTCGCGGACCTGGAGGCGATCGTGCATCCCGCGGTCCACGCGATGATCCTCGCCGAGGTCGAGGCCGTGCGCGGGACCGGCGCCCCCTTCGTCGTGCTGGAGGCGATCAAGCTCGTGGAGGCCGGGCTGGGCGCGCTGTGCGACGAGGTCTGGATCGTGGAATGCGGCCGCGAGACACAGCTGGCGCGGCTCGCCGGGCGCGGGATGGCGCGCGACGACGCGGAACGGCGGATCCGCGCGCAGGGGCCGCGGCTGGCCGACCGGCTGGCGGCGAGGCTGGCGCGCGAGCAGCCCCCGGTTCCCGTCCACAGGTTGCGCACGGATGGTGCGCAGGACGAGGTGCGGCGGCGGGTCGAGTCGCTGGCGCCCACGGCAGCGGGATAGAACGTCCGTTCGCATCCGGCGGCGGGCGTAGTATCC
>JAJYGK010000104.1 GCA_021790715.1 Chloroflexota bacterium | reverse complement strand
GTCGGGCTGGAACGCGCCCGGGATGTCGCGGGCGAGCCGGCGCGCGACCGAGTAGTAGCTCTCCGGCGACTCGGGGGGCACGTTCGTGGGGCAGACCACGACCTCCGCGCCGTACGCCCGCAGCAGCGCCTGCTTCTCGGTCGATTGCTTGTCGGCCATCACGAAGATGCAGCGGTAGCCCTTGAGGGCTGCGGCGATCGCCAGGCCGTGCCCGGTGTTGCCGCTCGTCGGCTCCACGATGGTCCCGCCCGGCAGCAGCAGCCCGTCGCGCTCGGCGGCCTCGATCATCCCGAGCGCGATGCGGTCCTTGACCGATCCGCCCGGGTTCAGCATCTCGAGCTTGGCGAGGATCGTCGGCTGCCGGTCGGCCGGCCCGAGGTCCCGGGTCACCCGGGAGAGTCGCACCAGCGGGGTCCCGCCGACGACATCGAGGATCGACTGCCGGGCGTCCACCGGGTCAGGCAGGCACGCGCTCGCCGGGGCCGGGCCCCGGGCCCGTGCCGGCGGACGCCGCCGCTTCGGCCACCCGCTCGCGATCGATGTCGGCGGTCGAGCGTCCGCCACCCCGGTGTCGCAGCCAGATCGTCACGGCTCCGAAGGCCATGCCGGCGACGCCGACCAGGATCGCCGTCGGGACGCCGAAGAAGGTCCAGTCGTAGCCGAGCCGGAAGAGCTCGAGGACCGAGCGGACCGCCCCGTACCAGATGAACCAGAACGAGAAGAGGTCCCCGTCCCGCAGGCGACCGGCCAGACGGCGGGAGAGCCAGAGCGCGGCGAGCGCGCCGATCAGGTCGAGCGACGACTCGTAGAAGAAGAGCGGCTGGAAGCCCGTGCCCGGCGGGTAGATCGAGCAGGAGTACTCGACGACACGCTTCGAGCACTCGATCGCGATGCCCCACGGCAGGTTGGTGGGCGGACCGTACAGCTCCTGGTTGAAGAAGTTGCCCCAGCGCGCGATCGCCTGTCCCACGAGCACCGCCGGCACCGCGATGTCGGCCCAGCGCTGGAACGGCAGGTGGTGCCGGCGCGTGTAGACGATCACGCCGACGAGCCCGCCCACGATCCCGCCGTAGATCCCCAGGCCCGTGTACGGCGGCAGGATCGCCCGGATCGGGTCCGCCGCGTACAGGGTGTTCCACTGGTCGGCCAGGTGGTACACGCGCGCGCCGATGAGGCCCAGCACGAAGACGAAGATGATCCCGTTGCCGATGTGGTCGGGGTTCTCGCGCCGGAGGTGCGCCTGCCGCGATGCGATCCAGACACCGAGGACCAGCGCCAGCGCGTAGCCGATCCCGTAGAAGTCGATCGACACGGGCCCCAGGTGGAACGCCGTCGACGGGGGCAGGATGTCGATCAGGCCGAGCGGCAGCATCCGGGCGAGGATAGCGGGTGCCGGGCGAGCGCGCCGCGCGCTCCTATACTCGCCCCGACATGAACGGCGAGTATGCGTGGTGGTTCCTGGTCGTCGGCCTGGTCGTCGGCGGCGCATTGGTCTGGCTGGTGCGCGGCCAGATGGCGCGCGAGGAGGACGACGTCGCCGAATCCGAGCGACAGCCCGAGGCGGACTGGATCAGCCGGACGATCGAGCGGGCCGGCGGGATCGCGCCGGCCGACCTGGTGTCACAGATCCTCTCCCTGCACCGCGATTACCTGCGGGATGCGGACCCCTTCGAACCGGCGCGGGAGGCGCCCGGTGAGCGAACCGACGAGCGCGGGGCCCCGGCCGGGTCGCCCGACGCGGACGACGGGCCCGGGCACGACGACGGGCGCGCGGACGGGCAGCGAGCCGCCGAGTCCAGGCCGATCTGGCTGGAGCGCGCGACGCCCATCGCGGACGATCCGCCCGACGACGCACCGCCCCCGGAAAGGCAGATGCATCCGGCAGGCCGCGAGGGCCGTCGCGACTGACCGCGCCCGCACAACCGCTCGCGCCGTCGGTCGCGCTCGCGGGTGGCCCCCGCCGTCAGTCGCGCTCGGGGACGCGGCCGCGGTGCACGGCAACGACACCGGTGGTGAGCCGCCGGAACCGGACGTCGGTCAGCCCTGCCGCCCGCATCGTGGTCGCGAGCTGCTCCGCGGACGGGAACGCGTCGAGCGATTCGGGCAGGTACCGGTAGGCCGATCGCCGGCGTGCGACGAGCGCCCCGGCGATCGGCGCAGCGAGCCGGAAGAGCCCGTGGTAGGCCCGCGCGTACGGACGCCAGCGTGGGAGCGACAGCTCCAGGCACACGACCACCCCGCCCGGACGCACGACGCGCGCCATCTCGCGGAAGCCCGCCTCGTAGTCGGCCAGGTTCCGCAGCCCGAAGGCGATCGTGGCCGCATCGAACTCCCCGTCCGCGTACGGCAGCGCCAGCGCGTTGGCCTCGCGAAAGTGCAGCTGGACCAGGTCGCGGTAGTCGCGGATCGCGCGCGCCAGCATGCCTCGCGAGAGGTCGACCGCCTCGACACGCCCGAACGGGCCCACGCGCTCGGCGACGAGCGCCGCCAGCTTGCCGGTTCCGCAGGCCACGTCGATCGCCGCGTCCCCCGTCCGCAGCTCCGTGGCCTCCACCGCGGCCCGGCGCCAGCCCGCATCGCGGCCGAGCGTCATGAGGGAGTTCATGCGGTCGTACGCGGGGGCGATGCTGTCGAACATCTCCGTCACGTCCGGCTCCGCGACCGGGTTCCCGGATTTCGGTTCGTCACTCATCGGATGCCGCGTCTCCGGCCTGGCGAGGGACGCGCAGCGCGCGCAGCGCCGCGAACGGGGAATCGGCCAGCTCGTCGCCTCCCGGTTCGGGCTCGTCCTCGAACGCGAGCGTCGCACCGGGCCGGACCTGCCGCTCGCGGGACGGCGGCGTCTCGCCGCGCTCGATCGCGGCCGTGCGCTCCAGCCGGGCCGAGACGTTCGCGTCGCTCTCGTCGCGCGCGGCGAGCAGGAGGCCGAGGTCGTCGGCGCCGAGGAACGGTGCCAGCTCGGCGACGTCAAGCCGCAGGAACGCCCGCGCCGGAAGCGCCGCCCGGGCCAGGTCGTCCGGCCCGATCTCGACCGCATCTGCCAGGCGCGGATCGTCGGACGCGAGCGGGCCACGGTCGGCCTGCACCAGGACCACGGCGGCATCCACCCGCTCGTATCGCGAGCCCAGCAGTCGCAGTGCCCGTCCGAGCTGGGCGAACCCGCGCTGCACCGCCGAGAGGTTGCTCGTGAACTTGACCTCGTAGACGCGCACCGGGATGCCGTCGCGGCCCTCCACGGCGTCCAGCTCGACGAAGAGCGGCACGTAGCCGCGCGCATCGCGGAAGAGCACATCGGCCGCCACGATCCGTTCCCGGAGCAGCGGCACGCGCAGCGAGAGCCAGTCCCGGGCGGCCTGCTCGATGCGCCCGCTCACGTGGTACGTCGCGGTCTGCTCCTCGCGGGGCCCGTACCGGCGATGCGCCAGGGCCTGCTCGGCCATGGCCGCCACGTAGTCCGGGTCGTCCGGTGGGACGAGACGCACGGACCGGACCTTCTGGATAGCCTCGCGCCCGCTCACGCCAAGAGCCTACCCGAGTTCGCGCGGCGACCGCGCGCCCGTCCGATCAGGCGGCACCGAGCGCCCAGCCCGGCGTCTGGAGGACCCGTCGAGGCAGGGTCCCCGGGGGGAGGTGCGCCTCGAGGCAGCGCACACCACGGCTCCCCGCGACCGCCTCGTGGAGCGTGTTCGAGGGCAGCTCCAGCCGATCGCCCGGCTCGAGGCGCGCCACCCGCGAGAGCTCGCGCAGCCAGAACTCGATCGATCCGTCCACGCACACGAGGACCTTGTCGTAGTCGTGGCGGTGCGCGAGGTAGCGCTCGCCCGGGCCGTTCGCCCATGCCGACGGCTCCAGCTGCTCCGCGCGCAGCCGAACCTCCGCGCGATCCTCGATCGTGGACCGCCCGCCTGCGGCGGGCCCTGCGTCGGTCACCTCGTCCCTCCCGGAAGCGCGACGTCCTCGCCACCGAGCCCCCCTGCCGGCGCAACCGGCGCCGAGTCCGAGCCCGCGGGCGTCTCTTCAGAGCGATCCCCGCCCACCTCCGCGAGCGACCGCGCGAGCCGGTCGGCATCCGCGAGGTCGGGGGCCGCACGCCGCCACGCCTCCAGTTCCTCGACGGAATCGTCGTAGACGGACCGCGTCACGAGCAGCCCGCCGAGCCCGAACGCCGCGCCGATGACCGCGGCGAGGAAGAGCGGGAAGTGGAGCCACAGCCAGAAGATCCCGCACACGACCACGGCCGGGATCATCGCCGCGACGAACGCGCGCCGGGTCGGCATCGGCTCCTCCTGGCGGACGGCCGGGTCTGCCGGCACGCCCCAGGCGAGGATGCTACGCCGCGCCCTCATCCGGGCGCTCGAGCCGGCGCTCGGGATCCGGTCCCGGGATGAGGGTGCCGTCGCCCAGGGGGGCGCGGCCGTGGGGTGCGCGGCCGTCGGCCACGGCGGCCGGCATGCCGAGCAGGTAGCCCTGCCCGAAGGGGACGCCCAGCTCGCGCAGCGTCCGCAGCTCGGCCAGCGTCTCGACCCCCTCGGCGATCAGCAGGCAGCGTGCCGCGACCGCGAAGTGACGCATCCCCGCGACGAGCGCCTGCCGGGCGGGATCCGTGTCGATCGCGCGGATCATCCCGATGTCGAGCTTGACCGCGTCGGGGTGGAGCTCGAGCACGTGGCGCAGGCTGGCGAACCCCGCGCCGGCGTCGTCGACGGCCAGGCGCACCTCCCGCCCCAGCCCCCGGATCGCCGCCCGGAGGGCCTCGTAATCCTGCACCACCTCGCGCTCCGTGAGCTCCAGGATCGGGTCGCGGTCGGCCGCCGCGAGCACCCGAGCCAACCGGCCTCCCTCGAGCACGAATGCCGGGGACGCGTTGAGGCTCACCCAGCAGTCGGCCGGCAACGTGCGCGCGGCCTCCACCGCGGCGCGCAGCGTCGCCTCCTCGAGCTCGAAGCCCAGCCCCAGGCCGTAGGCGAGATCGAAGACGAGGTCCGGGCGCGTCCCGTCGGAGAAGCGGGTCAGCGCCTCGTACCCGACGACGGCGCGCGACCCGAGCTCGACGACGGGCTGGAAGACCGGGTGGAAGGCCCGCCTCGCGATCAGCTGGCGGATCCGCTGGCGTCCCGCGGCGTCGCGGCCGCGGGTCACGAGCGCGGGCGCGAGGACGGCGCTCGCGAGCGACCCGAACGCGGCCAGCGCCGTCAGCAGCTCGTTGATGCGGTCCACGCCGCGAGTGTCGTTGGTGCCGACCACGAGGACCCCGATGGTGCGGTCGTCCGCCCGCAGCGGCACGTACGCGGCGGCGCGCATCCCGGCCTCCGCCATGCGCGTGCCGAAGGTGCCGTCCCGGCGCCGCACGCGCCAGCGTTCCGCCCATGGTCCCAGCGCGGCGCGCTCCCGCAGGTACGAGGCGCGCGTCGGCGGGACCGGCCTGCCCACCTCCACCGGGACCTGCAGCGCCCCCTCGACCGCCAGCGGGACGAACGTGTCGACCTCGGCGCCGAGCAGCGCGGCGTGATCGATGCCCGGCAGCCGCGCGATCTCCCGGCAGATCCGGGTCGCGGTCTCGTTCGGATCGCCGCCGGGCGCCAGCCGCTCGAGCGCCGCGGTGATCGAGGCCAGCTCGCGGTGATCGCGTGCCAGTGCCTCCTCGAGCTCCCGCTCGCGCGTCACGTCCCGCTGCACCGCCACGTAGCCGGCGATGGCGCCCGAGCCGTCGCGCACCGGCGCCACGCTCGCGACCTGCCGGAAGATCGACCCGTCGGCCCGCGTCGCGGCGAGCTCGCCGGTCCAGTCCGTCCCCGACTGCATCGCGGCCCTGAGCTCGCTCCAGGCCGGCTCCGTCCGCGCGTCGCCGTACAGCAGCGTGACGCTCCGCCCCGCCAGGTCGCGCCGGTCGTACCCGGAGACCCGCGTGAACGCGGGGTTCGCGTAGGTGATCAGGCCTCCGGCGTCCGCGACCAGGATCGTCTCAGTCGCCTGTTCGACGGCCGCCGCGAGCCTGCGCTGCTCGGCCTCCAGCCGGTAGCGATCGGTGACGTCCTGGAAGACGCCCAGGACTCCCTCGACGCTCCCGTCGGCGCGCGTGACCGGGGCGCACTCCAGCTCGTACGCGTGCCCGGGCACCTCGACCGCCGCGTGCCCGTGCCCGCCCTCGAGCGCCGCGCGGACGGCGCTCTCGACGTCCGCAGGCATGGCCTCCGGCGCGAGCGCCGTCCCGCCGAGCGGAGAACCCGCGGCTCCGCAGAGCGCCGCCCACCCGCGTCCCTCGGTGAGGCTGACGCGGCCGTCTGCGTCGGTCACGAACAGCCCGATGGCGGCACGGTCGAGCACCCGGGCCAGCCGCCGCTCGGTGGCCTGCCGGGCCTCCTCGGCCTCGACCCGCTCCGAGACATCGCGCATGACGCCCTGCAGCCTCCCGTCGGACAGGAGGCGCGAGTGGATCTCGACGGGCACCAGCCGTCCGTCCTTGGTCCGCATGCGCCGCTCCGACAGGAGCGGGCGACCGGTCCGCAGCTCGCCCCACCGGATCGGCCGCTCTTCCACCTCGCGGAGTTCCACGAACTCGTCGATGGACCGGCCCCGCGCCTCGTCGAGGGTGTATCCCAGCATCTCGACCATGCGCGGGTTCGCGTCGAGGATGCGACCCGCGGCGTCGACGAGGAAGATCCCGTCGGTCGCCTGCTCGGCAAGCTGGCGGAACCGGCTCTCCCCCGCCGCCAGCGACGCGAACGCCTCCAGCAGTCGCCGTTCCCGGCGCACCCCGGCGACGAAGACCAGCCCGACCGCGGCCACCCCGGCGCCGATCTCGACGATCGCCTCGGACCGATCGTCGAGGACGCCCGGCAGGAGCACGTGGTCGATTGCCACCCAGGCCACGACAAGGCAGAGGAGGGCGAGCGGCAGCGACAGCGCCCGGCGCACCGCGAGCCGCAGGTACGGGGACGGGCGCCGGGGAGCGGGCGGCTGCGCGGCGGGGAGCATGTCCACTCCCGTCGACTGTAGGGGCCTGCCGTCGGAGCGACATCGCCGGATCGTCCGGACCGACCCGGACTTCCGACGTAGGCCGACCGGACGAGCAGGCCCCGGCAGGGCGGGCGGTGCGGGCGGCCGGAGCCGCCCCCTGCTACTCGTTGACCGGGATCTCTCCCCCGGGCAGCGTCAGCACGACCTCGCCGTCCACGACCTCCGCGGGGTACGTGGCGAGCGGCAGCTCGGCGGGCGGGTCGAGCGCCTCGCCGGTGGCCAGGTCGAAACGCGACAGGTGGAGCGCGCAGGTGATCGAGTCACCCGTGATGAACCCCCTGTCGAGCTCGAAGTACTCGTGCGAGCAGGTACCCTGCATCGCACGGACCGTGCCCTCGTGGTTCACCAGCAGGATGTTCGTGCCGTCCACCTGCACCATCAGCATGGTCCCCGCCGGCAGGTCGTCCATCCGGGCGACCCGGACGCGCCGCCCCGCCGTCTCCGGTGCCGTCACTGGCCGGGGATCCACTTCCGATCGAGCAGATCTCGCAGGCGGTCCTGGGCGCCCGCGAGCGGGATGCGGGCCACGACCGGTTCGAGGAATCCGAGCACGATGAACTTCCGCGCCAGGTCCCGCGAGATCCCGCGGCTCATCAGGTAGAAGATCTGGCCCTCGTCGATCGGACCCACGGAGCTCGAGTGGCTGGCCCGGCGCACGTCGGGCTGGTCGATCTCGAGCGACGGGATCGTGACCGAGCGCGCCTTCTTCGCCAGCAGCATCGAGAATTCGCCGAGGAAGCTGTCCGTGCCGGTCGCCGGGCGCTCGATCCCGATGAGGCCCTTGAAGAAGCCCCGGCTGGAGCCCTGGAAGATCCCCTTGCTGAGGAGATCGCCCGTCGTGTCGGGTGCCCGGTGGTGCGTGTAGCTCGTCAGGTCGAAGCGCTGCTCGCCGCCGCCGAACGCGATCTCGGCCTGCTGCACGCTGCCGCCGCGCCCGACCAGGTCGTTCTCGGTACGGGTCTTGACGAACGCGCCGCCGACGACGGCCAGCGCCCAGGTGAGGCCCGCGCCCTCGCCGACGGTGGCATGCCTGGTCACGAACGCCGCCGTGTTCACCGCGAAGTCCTCGTTGCCGGAAACGTCCAGCGTGGCGCCGGGCCCCAGCACGACCTCCGTCGTGCCCATCCAGAGCGACTGGGCGGCGCCGGCGGAGACGCCGTGGGCCGCCACCTGCTCCTCGAGCACGCGGGCATGGGCGTCGCGCCCAAGCGAGACGACGGTGCGCGAGACGAGCCCGCGCCCGGGCTCTCCCTGCGCCCAGCGCACCACGATCGGGTCCTCGAGCTCGACGCCGTCGGGGACGTGAACGAGCACCCCCACCTGGTACGCCGCGCGGGCGAACTGGCCGAACCGGTCGTCGGCGGGCAGGGTCGAGCCCCCCTCGATCACCCGGCGCAGCAGCTCCGGGTCGCGGCGCAGGACGTTCGCGAACGTGTCCGCGACGACGCCTCGTGAGGCGGCCGCCGCCGAGACGCCGTGCGCCACGACGCGGTCGCCGGCGATCTCGAGCAGGGCGGACGCGCCCTCGGGCACGGCCGACGAGACGTCCGCCGGCTCGCCCACGGCGCCGTACAGGCCGATGTCGCCGAAGCGCACCGGCCGGAGATCGACGTAGGGCGTGAAGAGCGGGTTGGGCTCGCTGGGCAGGTCGCGTGCCAGCGCTTCGCCGGCGCGCCGGTCGTCGGCCAGCCAGCCGGGCTCACCGAGCTCGCGGGAGAGGTCGAGCGGAGACGGCCCGGCCCCGAGGCCGAGCAGCAGGCCGGCAGAGGAGCCGGCGGGCGTCGAGAGCGTCATCCGATCGCCTGGTCCATCTCGAGCCGCACCAGCCGGTTGAACTCGATCGCGTACTCCATCGGCAGCTCCTTCGTGAACACCTCGAGGAAGCCCTGCACGATGAGGTTCTGCGCCTCGTTCTCCGACAGCCCGCGGCTCATCAGGTAGAAGACCTGGTCCTGGCTGATCTTCCCGACGGTCGCCTCGTGGGACATCGTGGTGTCGTCTTCCTGGATGTCGATGTACGGGTACGTGTCGCTGCGGCTCTGGTCGTCGAGCATGAGCGCGTCGCAGCGGACGCTGGTGACGGCGTTGGTCGCCCCCGGCGCGACGCGCACGTTGCCCCGGTAGGTCGCGCGGCCGCCGTCCTTGGAGACCGACTTGCTGACGATCCGGCTGCGCGTGTCGGGGGCGAGGTGGATCGCCTTCGCGCCGGTGTCCTGGTGCTGGCCCTTGCCGGCCACGGCCACCGAGATGATGTCCGCCGTCGCCCCGCGCCCGCGCAGGTAGATCGAGGGGTACTTCATCGTCAGCTGGGAGCCGGTGTTCGCGTCGATCCACTCGACCGTCGCGTTCTCGTGGGCGTGCGCCCGCTTCGTGACGAGGTTGTAGACGTCGTTCGACCAGTTCTGGATCGTCGTGTAGCGGACCTTCGCGCCGGGCAGCGCGATGACCTCCACCACGGCCGCGTGCATCGCGTCGGTCGCGTAGATGGGCGCCGTGCAGCCCTCGATGTAGTGGACCTTGGCGCCCTCGTCGACGACGATCAGGGTGCGCTCGAACTGCCCCGTGTTCTCGCCGTTGATGCGGAAGTACGCCTGCAGCGGCAGCGGGACCTCGACGCCCTTCGGGACGTAGACGAAGGAGCCGCCCGACCAGACGGCGCTGTTCAGCGCCGCGAACTTGTTGTCCTCCGGCGGGACGACCGTGCCGAAGTACTTGCGGAAGATCTCCGGGTACTCCTGCAGGGCCTGGTCGGTCCCCATGAAGACGACGCCGATCTTCGCGAGCTCCTCGCGGACCGAGTGATAGACGACCTCCGAGTCGTACTGCGCGCCGACGCCGGCGAGGAACTTGCGCTCCGCCTCCGGGATGCCGAGCTTCTCGAACGTCGCCTTGATCTGCTCCGGGACGTCGTCCCAGGACTTCTCCTCGCGCTCGGAGGGCTTGCGGTAGTAGACGATGCGGTCGAAGTCGATCCGCGAGAGGTCGCCGCCCCAGTCGGGCATGGGCCGCTTGACGAAGTGGTCGTACGCCCGGAGCCGGAACTTGAGCATCCACTCGGGCTCGCCCTTGAAGCGGCTGATCTCCTCGACGGTCTCTCGCGAGAGGCCGCGCTTCGTCTCGGCGAGATAGACGATCTCGTCCTTGAAGTCGTACTTCGAGCGGTCGTTGTCGACCATCTCACGGGTCGCCGTCATGCAAACTCCCTGGCGCCACCGCGGCGCGGGTACGTGGCCATTCTGACGCAGGTGATTGCGGGAGAGGGGACGCGCGGGCCGGCCGCCGGTCCGGGCGTCCGGCGTCTCCGTCCGCCCGGGGTGCCTTGCCGGCCCGTTCTCCCGTAATCCCGACCGATTCTATCGGAATTGCGCCACCCCGGTCAACGCACCCGGCGCCGCGATCGCGTCAGGCCGCGGACCGTTCCGCCTCGGGCTCGCGCCCCCGCACCAGCGTGGCCGCGGCGCTCAGGACGACCACCACGATGAGGTTCACCGCGAACGCGACCAGCCCGATGTAGAGCTTCGTGCCGGCGACGCCGCCGACCGGGAACGAGTACAGCGAGCTGCTGAAGTGGGTCGCGAGGAGCCAGTAGGTCCCGGTCGCCATGCCGGCCAGCCAGCCGAGCCCAACCGCCCAGCGGTCGAGCCACCGGACGTAGAGGGCCAGGAAGACGGCCGGCAGCGTCTGGAGGATCCACACGCCGCCCGCGAGCTGCAGCGTGATCGCGTACTGCGTCAGCCCGGGGATCAGGATGAACCCGACCGCCCCGACCTTCACGAGCAGCGACACGATCTTGGAGACCTGCGCCTCCTCCCGCGGGGAGGCGGCGGGCCGGACGTACTCGGTCCAGATGTTCCGGCAGAACAGGTTCGCCGCCGCGATCGACATCACGGAGGCGGGCACCAGGGCGCCGATCGCGATCGCCGCCAGCGCGAACCCGGCGAACCAGGTCGGGAACGCGAACTGGATGAGCTGCGGCACCGCGCTGTTGGCGCCATACGGCGCGAGGGGCTTGATGCCGGCCGCGATCGCCATGTAGCCGAAGAGCGCGATCAGGCCGAGCAGGAAGGAGTACGCCGGCAGGAAGGCGCTGTTGCGCTTGATCACGTGCTGGCTCTTCGACGCGAACGTGCCGGTGATCGCGTGCGGATAGAGGAACAGCGCCAGCGCCGACCCGAACGCCAGCGTCGAGTAGCCGGCGAAGAGGCTCGGCGGCAGGTTCAGCTTGGCCGCCGGGACCTTGGCGAAGATCGCGGGGAAGCCGCCGAGCTTGGACGGGATCACGATGATCGCCACGATGACGGTGATCCAGATCATCGCGTCCTTGACGAGTGCGATGAGCGCCGGGGCGCGCAGGCCGCTGGCGTAGGTGAAGATCGCGAGGGCGAGGAACGCGATCAGCAGGGCCGCCTCGATGTTGATGCCGAGGACCTGGATGACCACCGCGATCCCCAGGATCTGGAGCGCGATGTACGGCATGGTCGCGACGATCCCGGTGATCGCGATGAGCAACGCGAGGCCGCGGCTGTCGAACCGGTCCTTGACGTAGTCGGCGGCGGTGACGTGGCCCCGGTCCCGGGCGATCTGCCAGAGCTTGGGCATCACGACGTACACGAGCGGGTAGACGATGATCGTGTAGGGCAGGGCGAAGAGGCCGAGCGCGCCGGATCCGAAGACCAGCGCGGGGACCGCCACGAACGTGTACGCGGTGTAGAGGTCCCCGCCGAGCAGGAACCACGTGACGACGGTGCCGAAGCGCCGGCCGGCGAGCCCCCACTCCTCCAGCAGGTCGAGGTCCGCGCGCTGCCAGCGGGACGCGACGAAGCCGATGCCGGTGACCAGGACCCCGAGGGCGACGAAGATGATGATCTCGTCAGCGTGCATCGTCGTGCTCCGTCGGCGCGGGCTCGCCGGGCCGCTCCCGGACGAAGTACACGATGATCGTCAGCACGGCCGTGATGACGGCCCAGGCGAACTGGTACCAGATGAAGAGCGGCATCCCCAGGAGCGTCGGCGTCAGGTGCGCGTACAGCGGTGGCCACAGCACCGCGACGAATGGGATCAGGAGAACGAGCAGCACCCAGTCCCGGCCGTGCATCGGAGCCCCCCTTCACACTGGTGTGGGAACCGCGAGCGTCGGGAACGGCGGCCGAGGGGTCAATCGCCGGCACGGCTCACCCGCTTGCATCCGCGTTGCAGCCTCTCCGCCGGCCCGCCCGTTCGTCCGCCGTGGCACGCGGCCGGCCGGCTGCGATGAACCTGTAGCGTGACCCCGGCACGTTCGTCGACCACAATGGACGAGGCACTCATCTGCCCGATGTCGGTATGTCTCCGTCCGCTGCCCAAGGGCCTCACGGTCGCTTGATCCTCCGTCTTCTTCGCGGTCGCTTCCCGTCGGCGGATGCGCCGGCAGTCGCCGCGCGCATGCGCGACGACGTGCTGCCGCGCGCCGCTTCCATCCCCGGCCTCACCCTCTCCGTCGCCGGGGTGCGCGACCGTGGCCCGCATGTCGCCATGCTGGCGCTGTCCGCGTGGCACGACCGCGAGGCGGTCGAGGCCGCGACCGACCGATTCGGCCCGACCACGGCGTTCGCCCCGATCGCACCGCCGGTCGAGTTCGCGGCGCCCGAGGACTTCGAGGTCGTCGGCGACGCGAACCTGCCGGTGCCGGAGATCCGCGACGGAGCCATCTGCCTCGTCCGGTTCCGGACGAGGCCCGGCATCGAGTCGGGAGCCCTCGGGCTCGTGCGACGCATGCGCGCCGGACTGGCCGCCGAGGGCTCGGTCGGCGCCCTGCTCGTGGGCCGCCGCGTCATCGGGACCGAGACGGAGGCGGTGGCGGCGACCGTCTGGCACGACCGGGAGCGGATGGGTCGCTTCCTCGCGGGGCAACCCGAGAGCCCGGGACTCGGCCGGCGGTTCGCACGGCTCGCCCGCGAGGTGCGCATCGAGACGTTCGACGTGCTCGACGTGGCGCGGCCCACGTTGGGAACGGGCGCGCCGGCCGTGCTCGTCCTCGACGCGGATCGCATCGTCGTCGACGCGACCTCCGGCATCGAGCCGCTGCTCGGGGTGCCGGCGGGGTCGCTGCCCGGCCGCCGTCTCGAGGACCTGCTGGCCGGCACCGACCGTCGCGGCCTGGCGGAGCGGTGGCAGGCGATGCTGCGCTCGGGCGGGGACGAGGCGATCGTCGAGATGCGGCACGGGGACGGGACCGCGATCGCGCTCCGCCATCGCTCGCTCGCCAACGTGCCCGCACCCGGGCTGCAGGCCGTGCTCGTCGAGCGGATCGGCGTCCCGACACCCGAAGATCTCGTCGAGATCGTCCGCCGCGCGCTCGGGGACCGGCTGCTTCCCCGGCCGGGCGAGGCGCGGGACGACATCTCGCGGCCCCAGCTCGTCACGCTGCCGGGCACGGACCGGCTGTTCCAGCGCTTCGTCGGCATGGCGCTCGAGGCCCTGGGGACGCCCTCGATGCGGCGCCTGCAGCTGCACCTGCGCAGCCTCTATCCGCACGCCGTCGTGCGCCGGCGGGAGATCGCCGGCGAGCCGCGCCCGACCTGGTACGTCCTCCGCGACGGCCGCGCCGGCGTTCCCCCGCTGCGCTCCGGATGGGCCGACGAACCCGCCGCAGGCTGCGCCGAGCTGTCGCGCAACGGTCGCATCACCGACGCCGACGAACGGTTCGCCACGCTGCTCGGGATCCCGCCCGGGGAGGCCCGCGGTGCGGACCTCCGCACGCTCGGGGTTCCCGGGAGCTTCGACGATCTCGGGCTGCTCCTGCGCCTGGCCTGGGACGAGGGCGTCTCCGAGTCCTCGCTCCGCCTGCTGACCCGGGCCGGGGCGCCGCTCGAGCTCGCGTTCAGGGCGGAGCGCCACGGGGCCCGTCTGCGCACGTGGATCGCGTCCGCCCCCGACGACGTCGCCCACGGCGACTGGTTCGCCCCGATCTGCCTGCCGAGCCGGGACGCCCGGTTCATCGCGCGCGTCGAGGACCTGTGCGCCCGCCTCCGCCCCCGCGACGCGGAGACGTTCGCGCAGGAGCTCGAGGTCCGGCTCCGCGTGCCGTACCCTGCCGCCGTCGTGCAGCCGCTGGGGCACGTCGCCGGGTTCGGGCCCCACACGAGCGTGCTGCTCGTGTATCGCGACGGGGACCGCAGCCCGTTCGCGCCGGAGCGGTGGTGGCAGGATCCGGAGGCCGCCGCCGTGACGATCGCCGGCGGTGCGTTTCGGGACGCGAACGATGCCGCCGCGCGGCTGCTGGGGATCTCGACGGCCGAGCTCGTGGACTCTCCGGTGGCCCGCTTCGCGACGGCCGACGACGACCGCCTCCTGCTGCTCGACATCCTCCAGCGCACGGGGACGCTGCACACGACGACGAT
>JAJYGK010000209.1 GCA_021790715.1 Chloroflexota bacterium | reverse complement strand
CGGCTGCGCGGCGAGCAGTCTCACACCAGCGCATGCCCGCCGGGGCGCAGCACGCGGTGGATCTCGGCGAACCCGGCATCCGGGTCGGCCCAGTGGTGCATCGAGAAGGTGCTCACGACGACGTCGAAGGACGCGTCCGGGAACGGCAGCGCCGAGACGTCGGCCTCGACGCAGACGGGCCGGCGCGCATCCCCGCCCGCGAACGCGCGCTCGACGCTGCCCCGTGCGCGCGCCACCATCGCCGGATCGAGATCCGACGCCGTGACGCGCAGGCCGTGGTCGCGCGCCATCCGGACCGCGAGATGCCCCGGCCCGCAGCCGACCTCGAGCACCTCCGCGGCGGGCGGGGCGACCGCCGCGACATCCGAGGCGATGCTCCGGAACAGGGGGCCGAAGAGGAGCCGGGACCCGAGGTCGTACGAGGCGACGTTCCCGACGAACCGTCCCGGGGGTCCGGCCGGATCGGCGACGGGCTCGCGCGCGCCGGGCTCCCGCGCGGCGGACGACCCACCGGCGAGGAGGGCGGGCACGGCAGGCAGCCACGGAGCCGCCGACGGCCGCGCGGCGTCGCCCCCCGGCCCGGACCCTCTCGCAGATCTGCGAACGATGGCCGCCCCGATCGCGCCGCCCACGGCGATGGCGCTCGAGACGAGGAAGATCCGTCGACGGTCGGACATGGACGCCCCCTTCGTGGTGGGCGGAGCGTACCGCCGCAGGCCGATCCGGGTACGTGCGGGACGGGCCGGCTCGTAGACTCCCGCCGTGGCCGACGTCACGCTCGTCCTGTTCCACGCCCCGGTGCCGCGCGACGCCGGGACGCTGACCGCGCTGCACGGCCGGGCGCGCGACCTGCTGCTCGAGCGCCACGTGGCGGTGTTCCGCGCGGCGGGAGTGGACCGCGTGGTCGTGACCCGGGGACGGTCGGCTCCGCGGCCCGCCGGGGCGGCGGCGGCCGGAGCAGCGGCGCCTCCGGACGGGTCGGCGCCGGCCGACGCGTCGTTCGGCGACGCACTGGCCGCCGTCGTGCGGGACGAGCGGGTCGGCGCCTGCATCGTGCTCTCCGATGGTGCCGTGCCGCTGGCGGGTCCGTCGGATGCGCGTGCGCTCGTCGACGCGGCCCGCTCCCCGCTGCCCCTCGCCCTCACCAACAACCGCTACTCGTCGGACGTCTGCGCGATCTCGGACGCGGCCGTCCTGCGCGACCTGCCCGCCCTGCCCTCGGACAACGTCCTCCCGCGATGGCTCGAGGAGGTCGCCGGGGTGCCGGTGCGCGAGCTCGGCGCCCGCGAGCGCCTCGCCATCGACCTCGACACGCCGCTGGATCTCGCGATCGTCGCGCTGGCGCCGCGGTGCCCGGCATCGCTGCGGAACCTCGCGTCCGGGGCCGGCGTGTCGATCCCCCGCCTGGATGCGCTGCGGGAGCTCGCCGGAGACCCGCGCCGCGAGCTGCTCGTGATGGGCCGCAGCTCGTCGCGGACGCTCGCCTGGCTCGAGCGGCACGTCCGCTGCCGGGTGCGTTTCCTCGCCGAGGAGCGCGGGCTCCGTGCCTCCTCGCCGCTCGCGATCGCGCCGGACACGGGGGGCTCGTCGGAGGGATCCGCCACGCGGCCCTCGCGCGCCTCGCAAGCGCCTCGCGCCCCGCGCGCGACGCTCGGCCGCCTCCTCGCCCGTGACGGCGCCGCCTCCCTCGCCCGGCACGTGGCGGACCTGGCCGACGGCGCCGTGCTCGACTCCCGCGTCCTCCTCGCCGATCGCGCGGGTGCGGACGAGGATGCCTGGCCGGTGGCGGAGGACCGCTTCGCGTCGGACCTGCTGCGGCCCGACGGCATCGCCGACCCGTGGCTGCGCGATCTCACCGCCTCGGCCGCCGGGGCGCCGATCCCGATCCTGCTCGGCGGCCACACGCTGGTCGGGCCGGGCATCCCGCTGCTGCTGCGGCCGACTGCGCGGCGGCCCCGCACGCCCCGATCGCCCGGCCGCACGCGCGCTCTGCGATAGAATGCCTCCCGTGCAGGCGCCCCACCAATGCTCCGCGCGCCTGTCAGTTCGCGATGAGGGAACGTGACCGGACTCTGGTACGTCCTCGGGTTCCTGTTCGCCGGCACGTCGTTCGTCTTCATGACGATCGGCATGGCGTGGCTCATCAGCCACCGGAACCGGGGTGATCGCCACAAGGGGCTGCCCTACGAATCGGGCATCGATACGCTCGGCGACACATGGGGGCGGTTCGGGCTCTCCTTCTACATCTACGCGCTGCTCTTCGTCGCCTTCGACATCGAGGTCGTGTTCGTCTACCTCTGGGCGCTCGTGTTCCGCGACCTGCTCCTGGGCGGCCTGGCCAGCATCGCCGTCTTCGTGCTGATCCTCATGCTGGGCCTGGCGTACGCGTGGCGGAAGGGAGTCCTCCGGTGGCAGTGAGGCCCGACGCGGACCCGGCCACCACGTCCCTGGTCGCCCCTGCCGGGAGTGCGCTCGCCGAGGCCATCGCCGTTCCCAACGAGTTCTGGTCCCCCCTGAACCCGGCGGCCTACGGCGGCGGCCAGCCGCCGGAGATCACGCACCTGCGGGAGCTCGAGGAATTCGGCGACAACGGCGACAACGCACGCTGGGGCGCCCTCCAGGTCGTGCCCGCGAAGGCGGACGTCGTGCTCGACCTGCTGCGCGTGAACAGCCTCTGGCCGCTGCTGTCCGGCCTCTCGTGCTGCGCGTTCGAGATGATGTCGGCCGCGACCAGCCGGAACGACATCGACCGCTTCAGCATGTTCCCCTTCCGGGCCAGCCCCCGGCAGGCGGACGTGCTGATCGTCGCCGGGACGCTCACCACCAAGATGGCCGGTCCGCTCCTGCGCCTCTGGGAGGAGATGCCGGAACCGAAGTGGTCTGTCGCGATGGGCGACTGCACCTGCTCGGGCGGCCGGTTCAAGCGCTCGTACTCGGTCGTCCAGGGCATCGACCGGATCATGCCGGTCGACGTCTACGTCCCG
>JAJYGK010000191.1:12711-14436 GCA_021790715.1 Chloroflexota bacterium | reverse complement strand
CCGATCTATCGACCCGGACGTCTGCCGGGAGAACCTGCTCCGCATCCTCGGCCGCGCCGCGGAGCTCGACGCGTTCGTCCGCGTCGACATGGAGGACCACGCGCACACGGACGCCACGATCGACCTGGTGCGCCAGGCGCACGCGGCCTACCCGCGGGTGGGCGTCGTGATCCAGGCGTACCTGCGCCGCAGCGCCGCGGACGTCGCGCTGCTCAACGCCGACCGGGTGCGCGTGCGGCTCTGCAAGGGCGCCTACGACGAGCCGGCCGACGTCGCCTTCGCGCACAAGTGGGAGGTCGACGACAACTTCCGGCGTCTCGCCGAGGCGCTGCTGCGCGACGGCGAGTACCCGGCGCTGGCGACGCACGACGAGCTGCTGGTCGCCTGGGCGCGGGGGTTCGCCGAGCGCGAGCGCATCGATCACTCCCGGTTCGAGTTCCAGATGCTGTACGGGATCCGGCGCGACCTGCAGGAGCGCCTTGCCGCCGACGGCTACACGGTGCGCGTGTACGTTCCGTTCGGCACCGAGTGGTACCCGTACTTCATGCGGCGCCTCGCCGAGCGACCGGCCAACGTCCTGTTCATGACGCGCAGCGTGCTGCGCGAGCGGCGGCCGCGGCGCAGGACGGCCTGAGGCCCCCGGCCTCTACGCCTCGCGCTCGACGACCGGCTCGACCGGCGCCGCGCGGCTCGTCTGGGCGAGCATGACCGCGGCGACCACGAGGCCGCCGCCGAGCACCTGCACGGGCGCCAGCCGCTCGCCCAGGAGCAGCACCGCCAGCGAGACGGTGAAGACGGGCTCCAGCGTGCTCACCAGCGCGGTCCGGGCCGCTCCCAGTCGCGCGACGCCGGCATAGAAGGCCTGGAGCGCGATCACGGTCGCGAAGATGGCGATGCCGGCGATGCCGGGCCAGGCGGCCGGCGGGATCTGCCCCGGCAGGACGCGTTCGCCGCCGGCGATCGCGAGCACGACGAGCACGAGCCATGTGCCGAGCATCATCAGGGCAGCCGCCAGCAGCGGCGGCACGTCCGCCGTGCCGGTTCCGGGCTCCGGGTCGGGCGTCCCCGGCCGCCGCTCGCCCGCGGCCCGCCCGGCAAGCAGGATGTAGCCGGCGTAGATGAGCGGTGACGCCACCGCGAGCGCCACTCCCGCCGGGCTGGCCCCGGTCTCGATCCCGTCGAGCGTGCAGATCGCGCCCACGATCGCGATCCCCAGCGCCACCCAGGCCCGACGTCCCTCGAAGGGCTGCCCCAGGCGCATCGCGCCCACCGCGACGAGTGCCGGGTAGACGTAGAGCAGCAGCGCGACGAGGCTGACCGGGGCGAGCTGGACGGCCGCGTAGTACGTCGTCGAGCTGCCCGCGAAGACCATCCCGAGGCCGATCAGCACGGCCGCCTGCCGGTGCGTCATCCGCGAGAGCGCGAGACGGCCCGCGGGGACGGCGAGGAGCCAGCCCCACGTCAGGACCCCGGCCAGCGTGAACCGCCACGCCAGCAGTGCGAGCCAGTCGGTGCCGGTCGCGTAGACGCTCTTGGCGAGCAGCGGCCCGGACGCGTATCCGAGGGCCGACGTCGCGACGAGCAGGGCTCCCACCAGCTGTCGACGACGCATGGACCGAGGCTATCAGGCGCGACGTGGCGATCGCCGGCCGCTTCCGCACGCCCGCGGCCCCCGTGCACGGCCTCTCGCGGTGAGGCGCCGGGCCCGGGCACCGGGGCAGCCGG
>JAJYGK010000191.1:0-12701 GCA_021790715.1 Chloroflexota bacterium | reverse complement strand
ACAGCCGGTCCGGCGTGGCGACGGGCGGGCCGGACGGCCCTGCCCGACCGCACGGGACCGGTACGGCGAACAAGCCGGGGGTCGCAAGGGGCTTCCGGCCTGCACTCCGGTGCCCCGAAATGGGTAGACTTTTCGGGTCCGACCGGCCTGCACGTGCGGCCGGCGCACGGAAGAGAGGACGCTGTCACGGCTACGCTGTACGCCCCCACGACGCAGCGGGTCCGGCGGGCCCCCACCGTCGTCGACTTCGTCAACATCCGATGGGTCGACGACTGGTGCAAGCGCTGCAACATCTGCGTCGAGATCTGCCCCAAGGATTCGCTGATCCTGACGCACGACGCCATCGTCGAGGTCGAGAACTGCATCCGCTGCGGTCTCTGCGAGCGGTATTGCCCGGACCTCGCCATCGAGATGATCCCGGCCCAGCCGATCGCCGCGGCACAGGCCGCCGAGGCCGCGCAGCCCGCCGCAGCCGCCCACCCTCATCCGCGCGCGCCGCAGCGCTCGGGTGCGCCCGACACCGCGCGCGGCCCCGCCGTCGCAGGCACGGATCCCAATCGCGGCATCACCGACGTCGAGAGCGCCCCGGACGTCGACCGGGCCAACCCGACGTAGGAGGCGGGACGAACGAGATGACCAAGCGACTCCTCCAGGGCAACGAGGCGGTGCTGCTGGGGGCGGTCAAGGCCGGCGCGAGCTACTTCGCCGGCTATCCGATCAGCCCCAGCAGCGAGGTCCTCATGGCCGCGTCGGTCCACGCGGCCTCGCACCCCGAGTTCCGGTTCCTCCAGGCGGAGGACGAGATCGCCAGCGCGAACGCGATCATTGGCGCCAGCCTCGCCGGCGCCAAGTCGTTCACCGCGACGTCGGGCCCCGGCTTCAGCCTGATGCAGGAAGCGGTCGGGTATGCGCACAAGGTCGGCGTGCCGACCGTGTTCGTGGACGTGCAGCGCGTCGGCCCGGCCACCGGCATGCCGACGATGCCCGGCCAGGGCGACATCCTACAGACGCGCTACGGCTCTTCGGGCGACTACACGAGCATCGTGTTCTACCCGTCGACCGTGGCGGAGTGCTACGAGTACACGATCCGGGCCTTCAACTGCGCGGAGGAGAGCCGCTCGCCCGTCGTGCTGCTGACCGACGCGTTCCTCGGCCACCTCAACGAGGTCGTGGACCTGGACTCGATCGACGTGCCGATCGTCGAACGCACCCTGGAGCCGCTCGCCTCGGGCCACACGCGGCTGTTCAGCGGCGTGGCGACGTACCCCGACGGAGAGCCGGCAACGGCGGACGCGGACGAGTTCATTCGGCAGTACGAGGAGGCCACGGCGCTCCGCCTCGCGGTCGCCGAACGGTACTCGTTCTACGAGCACGGCTGGAACACGGACTCGGACACGCTCGTGATCGCGTTCGGCATCACGCGCCGCATTGCGCAGCCGCTCGCACCGCACTTCGCGCTGTTCCGCCCGATCCGCATCTGGCCGGTCCTGCAGGACCAGCTGCGCGAGATCGCACCGCGCTACAAGAAGATCGTGGTGATCGAGGGCAGCGACGGGCAGTATGCCAGCGTGGTCGAGCGTGTCCTGTACCGCGACGTCTACCGCGTTCCGCTCCTCGGCGGCCGGATGAGCCTCGAGGCCGTGCGCGAGGGGCTCGACCGGATCGGCCTGCTTCCCCGGGAGCTGGCCGAGACCGCCGTCTGAGCCGCACCAGAACCGAGGACCGCACACCCCATGTCGTACAAGGACAAGATCAAGTCCGACCTCTTTCCCACGATCTGGTGCCCGGGCTGCGGGATCGGCCTGATCATGACGCAGCTGGCCATGGTCATGGACGATCTCGGGCTCGACAAGACCAACACGGTCATGGTCACCGGCATCGGCTGCACGGGCCGGATGGGCGCGTACATGCAGTTCGACTCGGTGTACACGCTGCACGGCCGGACGCTGCCGGTCGCCGAGGCGATCGCGACCGTCCGCCCCGAGCTGAACGTGATCGTGGTCTCCGGTGACGGCGACCTGAGCTCGATCGGCGGCAACCACCTGCTCCACGCGATCCGTCGCAACCCGCGGATCACCGTGCTCTGCAACAACAACGAGATCTACGGGCTCACGGGCGGGCAGACCGGCCCCACGACGCCGGTGGGCACGAAGACCGTCTCCTCGCCCGCCGGGGCGACGTACAGCCCGGTGAACCTCCAGGGGCTCGTCAACACGAACGCCAACGCCTTCTACGCGAAGACGACGGTCTACCACCAGGGCCCCATGCGCCGGGCGATCAAGGAAGCCATCGAGTGGCCCGGCTTCGCGTTCGTCGACATCACGAGCCAGTGCATCGAGAACAACGGCCGCCGGATCGGGTTCCCGAGCGCCAACGAGATGCTCAACTACTACAAGAAGGAGTACCGGACGGCACCGCCAGGTGCGACGCAGCTGGCGAACCACCAGCTGGGCATCGTGAAGGGCCACGCCGCCGAGCCGGCGGTACCGGCCGGCGCGGGCGCAGCCAAGGGGAGCGGCGAGGCATGACCGAGCACGCGATCGTCATCGACGGGGTCGGCGGCCAGGGCGTGCGCGTCATCGGCAACACGATGGCGACGCTCCTGGGCGCGATGGGCTACGAGGTGACGCTCCTGTACGACTACGACTCGAGCGTCCGGGGCGGCATGAGCGAGGCGTTCCTCAAGTACGCCGAGGAGCCGATCTCCAACCCGGTGGTGGAGCACGCGAACGTGACCCTCCGGCTCGCGGACCGCGGGCCGAACCACCTCGCGAGCGACTACGTCGTGTGCGACATCGGGCTGGTGAAGCCCGGCGAGCGCGCCGAGGAGATCCCCTTCCTGGAGCTCGGCGTCAAGTACTTCGGACGCGACCTGTTCGGCAACATGATCGCCCTCGGGCGGCTGCTCCGCCTCTCGGACGTCAAGTTCGACGAGGCCGCGCTCGCGGCGGCGCTGCCGTCGAAGTACCGCGAGGAGAACATCGGCGCGGTCCGCTACGGCTACGAACTGGACTCGGACCAGATCCGCCAGATCGTCCCCGAGGAAGCCGCGGGCAGGTTCGCCGGACGGTACGCGGAGGCGGTGCTGTCCGGCGTCGCGATGCAGGACGCGATCGATCTGGCGGGGCAGCATCCCGCTGCCTGATCGCATGACCGCGGACGCCGGGGAGCAGGACGGGGGCGTCCGCCGGTCCGGCGAGCAGCCGGCCGGGGAGGGCGGCCCGGCGAGTGGGGCGCCGACCATCTGGGTCCTCGCCGACGACCTGATCTGGGCATCGCGCCTGGACCATCTCGTGCGCGGCGCCGGGGCGAGGCCCGTGCTGCTCCGGTCGGCCGAGGCGCTCGACGACCCGCCCGCGCGCGGGCGGTCCGGCGTCGCCGCCGTCGTGGACCTGGCGGCGCGCGGGTACGACGCGCGTGCCGCCATCCGGCGGATCTCCGCGCAGGGCGTGCCGGTGGCCGCCGTCGGGCGGCACGACGACCCCGAGGCGCGCCGCGCCGCGCGCGATGCGGGAGCCGCCGTCGTGTACGCGTACGGCGCGCTGGCCGGGGGTGCGGCGCGCGGGTTCGAGACGTGGGTACGGGAGGTTGTCATGTCGCGTTCCGGGGACGGCCGTCCGGCGGGAATCCCGGCGGATCGCTACGGTGTCCGGCTGGCGGCCGCGCGCGATGCGCTGCGGTCCGGCGACGCGTCGGCGCTGCTGGTCGGAGTGGGGGCCGACCTGCGCTGGCTCACCGGCTACGAGGCGATGAACCTGGAGCGGCTGACGCTCCTGGTGCTGCCGCGCGACGGCGACCCGGTGCTCGTCGCACCGCGGCTCGAGGCGCCGCGGGCGTCGCTGGCGCCGGCCGTCGCGGCGGGCCTGGTCCCGATCGTCACGTGGGAGGAGACGGAGGACGCCGTCGCCCTGGTGCCCGGCCTGGTCGGCTCCCGGACGGTCGTCGCCGGCGCCCCGTCCGGTGCCGCGGCCTCGCGCGGCCGGCTCCTCGTCTCGGACCGCCTGTGGGCGTCGTTCCTGATCCGCCTCCAGGCGGCGTTCCCCGGCACGCCGTTCGGGCTCGCGTCCGAGGTCCTGCGCGCGCTCCGCATGGCCAAGGACGCGGACGAGATCGCCCTGCTCCGCGCTGCCGCGCACGCCGCGGACCGCGTCGTCCTGGCCATCGCGGCGGGCAGCCTGGTCGGCCGCACGGAGGCCGACGTCGCGCGGGAGGTCCGCGAGCGCCTGCTCGACGAGGGTCACGAGGTGGCCGCGTTCGCGATCGTGGGGAGCGGACCGAACTCGGCATCGCCCCACCACGAGGCGTCGGAGCGCAGGATCGCCGCCGGGGAGCCCGTCGTGCTCGACATCGGCGGCGCATACGGCGGCTACGGCTCGGACACGACGCGGACCCTCTGGGTGAGCGGGGAGGCCGGGATCGGCCCCGACCCGGCGTTCCTCCGCCTGTACGAGGTTCTCCGGCGCGCACAGGAGGCCGCCACCGCCGCGGTCGCCCCCGGCGTGCCGGCGGAGCGCGTCGATCGCGTTGGCCGGGACGTCATCGAGCAGGCGGGGTTCGGCGCCGCGTTCAATCACCGGATCGGTCACGGGATCGGGCTCGAGGAGCACGAGGACCCGTACCTGGTCGCGGGAAACGCAGAGCCGCTCCGCCCCGGACATGCCTTCAGCGTTGAGCCCGGCATCTACCTCGAGGGCCGTTTCGGGGCCCGCATCGAGGACATCGTCGTCTGCGGCGAGACGGGGCCGGACGTGCTGAACGAGGTGCGCCGCGACCTGTGGACGGTGCGCGGCGTCTGACCCGGACGGGATCGTCCACTATCATCGGTCTGCGCGGCAGCCGCCGGTACCGCCGGAACCCGCGCCCGAGCCTGTGATCGTGACCGAAACCCAGCAGACGGCCTCGCCGGTCGCTCCGGCGGCCGATACCATCGACATCCCCGGCGGGGAGTCCTCTCCGCACGAGGTGCCCGGCGACGGCGCCCGGACGCACGCATGCACGGGCGCCCAGCTGCGGCGGTTCATCAAGTCGCGCCCGTACGTCCCGCTGCACGAGCTGCGACGGCGCTTCGAACTCGGCGGCGAGACCGACGATGTCTCGGTGCTCGACACCGACCGGGGCCCCGCGTACGTCGGGCTTCCGCCGCGCGAGAGCGGCCTGCTGCAGGAACTCGTGCGGCAGGGCGAGGTCGGGCTGGAGCTGTCCCTCGACCCGCCGGTACCGGTCGTCGTCGGCGTCTTCCCGATGCGGCCGGTCCCGCGCGCCTGACCCCGGGGCGACACCGGACGGGGATCCCTCGCCGGCGACCCGTCCGCCGACAGGCACTGTCCTTCGAGCCGCCGATTGCGTAGGCTGGACGCGCGCAGCCCGGACGGCGCGGCGCCAGCGACCGGAGGTGCACCATGGCCGCCAGCGAACAGCCCCGCCTGACACACCTCGTCGACGAGGTGATCGAGGACGAGCTCGATCCGGCCGCCCAGGCGGCCAGGCTCGTCGACCAGGATGCCGCGCTCGCCGACTACGCGGAGCTGGCGCGACTCCTGCGGGCGGCCGACCAGGCCGGCGACGGCGACGCGGCGGCCCAGATCCGGGAGCAGATGGACGAGGTCTGGCCGTCCCTGAGCGAGGAGCAGCGCGCGCGGATCGAGGACGGCGAGTTCGACTGGTAGGCACGGGGCGAGCGGCCCGGCCCGGCGTCGCCCGCCGCCCGGGTCACCCGCGGACGGCGGCGTCCTCGAGCCTGAGCAGCCAGCGCTTCACGTCCAGCATCTGCGCGCGGGGCGCGTGTCCGCCTCCCCCGTAGCCCCCCAGCGTCCCGTCCGCGGCGAGGATCCTGTGACACGGGATGACCACCGGCACCGGGTTGCGCCCCAGGGCCCCCCCGACCGCGCGAGCCGCTCCGGGCCTGCCGACCACGCGCGCCAGGGCCCCGTAGCTCGTCACCTCGCCGTACGCGAGGCGGCGCGCACCGGCCAGCACGAGGCGATCCCAGGCCGAGACGCCGCGGAGATCGACCGGCACCTCGAAGCGCGTCCGGCGGCCGGCGAAGTACTCGCCGAGCTCCCGGCGGGCCTCTGCCAGCGCGGCGCGGATCGTGCCGGGGACCCCTTCGCCGTCGGCCACGACCGTCCCGCCCAGGCGGCGAGAGAGGCCGGCCACGAACTCGTCGGTCTCCGCCACGAGTTCGACCGCCACCAGGCCCTCGCCCGAGGCCGCCACGTGGATCGTGCCCCACGGCGCGGGCTCGCGCGAGAAGGCGGCAACGATCCCGGGCGCAGCGGCCGACGAGGTGTCGCTCGCGGCCGCGGCGCCTGCCGGGCGGGCGAACGCAGCGGCGGCGCCCGGTCGCCCGCCGGGAGCGCCGGCCCTGGCCGAGGCCTCGCGCGTCCTGCGCAGCGCGCCCTCGATCTCCGTCTCCAGCAGCGCGGGGGCGGGGAGGGGATCGTGGTCCCTGAGCCAGCGTTCGAAGCGAGCGGATCCGGCCGGATCGGTCCGGCTCCCTCGTGCGTCGTTCATGCGTCCATCTCCACCGGCTCCGTCAGCATCGATCGCAGCCGCCGCAGGCCCTGGCTCACGTGCTGCCTCGCGGTCGCCTCGGAGCAGCCGAGCGCGGCCGCGACGTCCGCGTACTCCGCCTCTTCCAGCACCCGGCGCACGACGGCCACCCGCTGGCGCGACGTGAGCGCGAGCAGCCCCTCGCGCACCGCCGCAGCCGCCTCCAGATCGAGCGCGTGCGTCGCGGGATCGGCGGCGTGATCGGCGCTCGCGCCAACCTCGCCGTCGAGCCCTGCGCCCGTGGCCGCCGACCGGACGACGCGTCGGCGATGCGCGTCGCGCGCCAGGTTGCCCGCGATCCGGTACAGCCAGGCGCGGACGTTCGCGCCGGGCTCGAGCCGCGGGTACGCCCTGAAGGCACGCAGGAAGGTCTCCTGGTGCAGGTCGGCCGCATCCTCTGCCGAAGGGCTGAGCCGGCGGAGGTAGCGGAACAGCTCCGCACCATGCGCCGCGAGGATCGACTCGAACGGGTCCGCCGCCGGGTCCCCCGCGGCCGGGAGGTCGTTGACGCCGCCCGGACCCGCGAGAGCGTTCGGCACGGCACGGCCGTGCACCGGTTCCGGGGGCACCGCCGGTGACGGGGCGATCGACATGGCACGCATCTCGACCAGTGTGACGCGCGACCGCGCGAGACGTGAACGCCGGCGGGCCGGGTCTCCGGTGAAGACTCGTTCACCGTCCCTTACCCGTCGGCCGGGTCGGCCTTTCAGACAGTTTTAAGACAGCCCCGCGAGCATTGAGGACCGCAGGGGGCCCGAATGTCCGTTCGTCGCGGCGCCCGATCCGCACCGTGGTGACCTGAATGACCGCATCCTCCACGACCATCCGCCGCGTCCCGTTCCCGCGGGCGTGGTCCGTCCGGGCATCGGACGTGGCCGCGCTCGTGGTGGGCAACGGCATCCTGATCGGAGCCATGTGGGTCCGCCACGGGCAGCTCATCGAGCTGCACTCGCTGACCGGCATCGTGACCGCCGGGGGCCAGCTGGCGGCGCTCTACGGCACGTACCTCGTGCTGCTGCAGTTGATCCTGATGTCCCGCAGCCCCTGGCTCGACCAGGTGCTCGGCCAGGACCGGGTCACGCTGCTGCACCGCTGGGTCGGCTTCACCGCGATCGTGCTGCTCGGCGTGCACGGCGTCCTCACCGTCACCGGCTACGGGCTGGCCAACGGCAGCGGCCCGATCGGCGAGGCCGTCACCATGCTGACGTCGTACCCGTACGTCCTGATGGGGACCGCCGGGATGGCCCTGCTCGTGCTGATCGGCGTGACGTCGATCCGGGCCGCGCGGCGCCGCGTGTCGTACGAGACCTGGTACGGCATCCACCTCTACGCCTACCTGGCGATCGCCCTGGCGTTCATGCACCAGCTCGCGGTCGGCACGGACTTCCTGGGCGATCCGGTCGCGAGGGTCTACTGGATCGGCCTCTACGTCGTCGCGATCTCGCTGATGCTGGTCTTCCGCTTCGGACAGCCGGTCGCCCTGTCCCTGCGCCACCGCCTGCGCGTGGCGAACGTGGTGGTCGAGTCACCCGACGTGGTGTCGATCTACATGACCGGCCGGGACCTGGATCAGCTCGCGGTGCGTGCCGGTCAGTGGTTCCGCTGGCGCTTCCTCACGCCGGCCGACTGGTGGCGCAGCCACCCCTTCTCGCTTTCGGCGGCGCCCAACGGGCAGTTCCTGCGGATCACCGTGAAGCAACTCGGCGACCACACCTCGAAGCTGCAGCGCATGCGCGTCGGCACCCCCGTCTTCCTGGAGGGGCCCTACGGCAACATGACGGGCGCGCAGCGCACGAGGCCGCGCGTCCTGCTGATCGCGGGCGGAATCGGGATCACGCCGCTGCGCGCACTCCTCGAGGAGCTGCCGGCCGGGGCCGGCGACGTGGCGCTCATCTACCGCGCCCGCCGCCCGCGCGACTTCGTCTTCCGCAAGGAGATCGAGCAGCTGGCGGCCATGCGGGGCGCGGTCGTCCACTACGTCGTCGGGCGGCACGGCACCCGCGAGATGCCCCACGACCCGCTCGAGGCCCGATCGATCCAGCGCATGGTGCCCGACGTGGCCCAGCGCGATGTCTACGTGTGCGGTCCCGTCCCGATGATGGACGCCGTGCGCCGCAACCTGCGCGCGCTCCACGTGCCCGACGCGCAGATCCACGACGAACGTTTCTCGTTCAACTGACGGAGGAACCCACGATGCTCCCCCGGCGCGCCGTCGCGGCGCTCGCGGCCACCGCGATCGCCCTGGTGCTCCTACTGAATTTCAAGACAGCCTCGACCTTCACGCTGCCCACGTCCGCGGTCGTCGGCCAGCCGACGCCCGGGTCCACCTCCGCGGCGGCGCAGGCCACCGATCCTGCCCAGTCGTCGGCCGGCAGCCAGTCCGCCTCCTCGGGGCAGGGCGCCTCGTCGGGCGGGGGCGCGAACGGGTCGACGGCATCCGGCTCCGGGTCCGCCGGCTCCTCCTCGGGCGGCGCGTCGGGATCGACCGCGAGCACCGGTGGCGCGCTGAAGAACGGCCAGTACACGGGCGCGGCCGTCCAGATCCCGTTCGGCACGGTCCAGGTCAAGGTCGTCGTGCAGGGCGGCAAGATCACGGACGTCCAGCCGCTGCAGATGCCCACCTCGCACGCGTACTCCGCGCAGATCAGCCAGTACGTCGGCCCGATGCTGCGCCAGGAGGTGCTGCAGGCGCAGAACGCCCAGATCAACCTGATCTCGGGCGCCACCTACACCAGCGAGGCATACGCACAGTCGCTGCAGGCCGCTCTCGACCAGGCGGCCTGACGGGAAGCGGCCGACCCGCCGTGGGCGGCTCCCCGGGCCCGCTCCGGGCCCCCTTCCACCGAGTCGAGCACATCATGGGCACGGCGATCAGCCTCGACGTGCGCGAGGGGATCCTCGACGCCAGGGCGGTCGACGCCGCCTTCGCCCGCCTCCGCGACGTCGACGCGCGCTTCAGCACCTATCGCGAGGACAGCGAGATCAGCCGGCTCGGTCGGGGCGAGCTCGCCGAGGCCGACTGCAGCCGCGACGTGCTCGAGGTACTGGCGCTCTGCGACGACCTCTACCGCACGAGTGACGGCTACTTCGACGCCCGCGGGTATCGCGGCGCGACCGGGCCTGACCCAACCGCGGTCGTCAAGGGCTGGGCCGTCGAGGAGGTGGCCTGGATGCTCCAGGAAGCCGGCGCGGCGCGCTTCGCGATCAACGCCGGCGGGGACGTCGTCGTGCGCGGGGGAGTGGCGCCCGGTCGGCCGTGGCGGATCGGGATCCGGCATCCGGAGATCGTGGATCGGGTGGCCGCCGTGCTCCTGGTCGCCGATGGGGCCGTCGCGACATCCGGGCAGTACGAGCGCGGCCCCCATATCGTGGATCCCCACACGGGCCGCCCCCCCGGCGACCTGGTGAGCGTCTCCGTCGTCGGACCGTCCCTGACCTACGCGGACGCATACGCGACGACGGCGTTCGTGATGGGGATCCGGGGCCTGGCATGGGCTGCCACGCACCCGGGGTACGACGCGTACGGCATCACGCAGGACGCCCGCGTGCTCACGACCCCCGGCATGGACCGGTGGATCGAACGAACGGGCGCCGCTCCCGTGGATTCTCCGGAACTTTTCAGGATTGCTTCAGCGCAGGACGCTACAACAGGCGCCATGGGTGGGGAGGATCCGAAGAGCAGCCAACAACCGGAGCACGAGTGATGGACGACGAAGAGCAGAGCCCCGCCGAGATTCCCGAGACACCCGGGGAGCGCCCCACCTGGACGCCCCCCGCCGCGTGGATGCCCGCGGCGGGCTACGCTGCCCCGCGGCAGGATGCCCCGGGCGACGCGATCGGCACCGAGCCGGCAACGGCCGGGACGGACGCGACGCACGGGATGGATGAGGTCCAGACCGGCCCCGCGGCCCCGCGCCCGGAATGGCCGGCATGGTCGGCTCCCGCGCCGGCCGAGCCGGTCGATGGGGCGACCTTCTCGGACACCCAGGCGTGGCGGACCGACCCGGCGGCCGGTGCCGGCACGGGCCCCGGGACGGCCCCGGCGGACGAGGCACGGCCGTGGGCGGCGGCGAGTGCCGGCCAGGGCTGGGAGGCCCCGGCGGGCGATCCCACCCGGCGCGGTCGGCGCGTCCCGGTACGGGCGATCGTCGCAGCCGCCGTCCTGTCGGCGGTCCTCGCGTCCGGCGGCACCTACGCGGTCGTCTCCCTGACGGCCCCGTCGCAGTCGCCGAGCGCTCCCGCGGCCAGCCTCGCGTCGACCGCCTCGGCCGCGGGCGCGGCGACCGGTCAGACGGTCAGCACGAGCAACGCGGTCGTCAACGTCGCGGCGGAGGCCAGCAAGTCGGTCGTGACCATCACGTCGACGGGGATGACGGGCTACTCGCCGTTCTCCGTGCCGGAGACCGGCGTCGGATCCGGATTCGTCGTCTCCAGCAACGGGCTGATCCTCACCGCGAACCACGTCGTGACCGGGGCCCAGTCGCTCACCGTGACCCTGCCGAGCGGCCGCCAGGTCTCGGCCACCGTCGTGTCCACCGATCCGCAGCACGACGTGGCGCTCATCAAGGCGAACGCGACCGGCCTCATTCCGCTCCCGCTCGGCGATTCGGGCAACCTCACCATCGGTGAGACGGTGGTCGCCGTCGGCAGTCCGCTCGGCACGTTCTACGACACGGTCACGAGCGGGATCGTCTCCGCGCTGAACCGGAGCATCTCCGTCTCCGAGTCGGGGTCGTTCCAGCAGACGCAGCTCAGCGGGCTGATCCAGACCGACGCCCCGATCAACCCGGGCAACAGCGGCGGACCGCTCCTCGACGTCACGGGCCACGTGATCGGGATCGTCGACGCCCAGGCCAGCGGCGCACAGGGCATCGGGTTTGCGGTGCCGATCAACGCGGGCAAGGCCCTGCTGTCGAGCGCGCCCAGCGCGTAGGTCCGGGCGCACGGGTACGAGCGCGTAGGAGCCACACCACTGCACCCCGGCGGGCAGGACCGGCCCGGCGGGGTGCAGGCCGTGGACAGTCAAAGCATTTCGAAGGGACACGCATGCAACTCAAGGTCGTCGGCGCCGTCGCTCTGATCGTGGTCGGTGTCGGAGCCATCGGATACGCCGTCTTCGAGCCGAACCTCACCGCGTCCTCCGCGCCCCAGTACCTGACTGCCACGGTCTCGCAGGGCACCGTCGCGATCCAGGCCGTGGCGACGGGCACCATCGGGGCCGCGGAGACGTACGGTCTCGCGTTCGGGGCCGATCCCGCGGTCGTCTCGTCCTCGTCCGGCTCCTCCTCGTCCAGTGCGGGGGGAACCGGGTCGTCCACGGCCTGGGTCACGAAGAGCGTCTCGGTGAAGGTCGGCGACGCGGTGAAGCAGGGGCAGACGCTGGCGGTCGCGGACCCGAGCACGGCGCAGGTGGACCTGGCCGTCGCGAAGGCGAACCTGGCCGCGGCCGAGGCCAAGCTCTCGGTCGACGAGGGGCACCCGTCGGCGACCGCGATCGCCGCCGCCCAGAACGCCATCAACCAGGCGAACCTCTCGTACACGTCCTCGCAGCACACCGCGCAGGCGACGCTGCAGCAGAACCAGCTCGCGGTGACGCAGGCCGAGCAGCAGCTGGCGAACGCGCAGTCCGCGCTGACCACCGCGCAGGCGCCGGCATCCCTGTCGCCCGACCAGCTGGCCGCCGCCCAGGCGAGCCTGTCCAACGCGCAGCTCGCCGTGCAGCAGGCGCAGCAGAACGAGCAGACGACGCAGTCGAAGAACCAGCTGACGCTGCAGGCCGACCAGCAGGCGATCACGAATGCCCAGGTCGCCCTCGCGAACGCGCAGGCTCAGCTCAGCAAGGACAGCAACCCGGGCTCTGATGCCCAGGGAAGCCCGATTCCGGTGAACCCGGCGACGGTATCCGCAGACCAGGCGGCAGTCACGAAGGATCAGCAGGCGCTGCAGTCGGCGCAGAACACCCTGAGCGCCGACCAGCTGGCGGCGCAGACCGCCGAGCAGCAGGCCGCCAACTCCGTGACACAGGCACAGAACGCCCTGACGGTCGCGCAGAACAACTACAGCACGTCGACGAACACGACGCCGTCGCAGTCGGCCGTCACGGCGGCGCAGCAGCAGGTGCAGTCGGCACAGCTCGCGCTGACGTCGGC
>JAJYGK010000170.1 GCA_021790715.1 Chloroflexota bacterium | reverse complement strand
CATGTGGCCGCGTCAGTCCTCGACCATGCGGCTGAGGCGCTCCACGTGGAGGGCCCGCCCGGTCGCCAGCTCGACGTCGATCTGGACGGCGTTGAAGACGACGGGGCCGCTGCCCACCTCGAACCGCGTCGGGAGGCCGTTCAGGAAACGCGGCAGCACCGTGCGGGGCTCGAACCCGATGATGCTGTAGACGGGCCCGGTCATGCCGATGTCGGTGAGATACGCGGTGCCGTGCGGCAGGATGCGTTCGTCGCCGGTCACCACGTGGGTGTGCGTCCCGCACACCGCGCTGACGAGGCCGTCCAGGTAGACCCCGAACGCGTTCTTCTCGCTGGTGATCTCGCAGTGGAAGTCGACCAGCCGGACGTGCGGAAGCTCGTCCGCGCCGTCCTCGAGCAGCGCGTGCACGGTCGTGAACGGGCTCTCGATCGGCTGCATGTACGTGCGGCCCTGCGCGTTGATGACCGCCACCTCGCTGCCGTCAACGGCGTGGTAGATGCCCCACCCGCGGCCGGGAACGCCGTCCTGGCCGTAGTTGATGGGGCGCAGGATCCGGTCCTCGTGCTCGAGTTCCGCGTAGATCTCGCGCTTGTCCCAGATGTGGTTGCCGCTCGTGATCACGTCGACGCCGGCACGGAACAGGCCCTGCGCCGTGGACGCCGTGAGGCCCATCCCGCCGGCGACGTTCTCGCCGTTGGCCGTGACGAAGTCCAGGCTGCGCTCGTCGCGCAGCGCGGGCAGCAGGCGCTCGACCGCCTCGCGCCCGGGCCGCCCGATGACGTCGCCGATCATGAGCACCCGGAGGGTCCCGTTGCGGGGGCGCTCGGGCGCCGGGTCGAGCCGGTCCGCCGCCTGGACCTCGCGGGTCTCGTGCCGCATCCGGACGCTACTTCGCGTATTCCACGGCCCGCGTCTCGCGGATCACCGTGACCTTGATCTGGCCCGGGTAGGTGAGCGACTCCTCGATCTTGCGCACGATGTCGCGGGCGAGCCGCATCGACGCCAGGTCGTCGATCTCCTCCGGGCGCACGAGGATCCGCACCTCCCGGCCGGCCTGCACGGCGAAGGAGCGTTCGACGCCCGGGAAACTGTCCGCGATCGCCTGGAGGTCCTCGAGGCGCTTGACGTACGCCTCCATCGACTCGCCGCGGGCACCCGGCCGGCTCGCGCTGATCGCGTCGGCGATCTGCACGATGGGCGCCTCGACACAGGCGTACTCGACCTCCTGGTGGTGCGCCGCGATCGCGTTCACGACTCGCGGCGACAGGCCGTTTCGCTGCGCGATCTGGCCGCCGATCTGCGCGTGCGGCCCTTCGACCTCGTGGTCGACCGCCTTGCCGATGTCGTGCAGCAGACCGCCCATCTTGGCGATCTGGATGTCGGCGCCCACCTCGGCCGCGATGATCGAGGCGAGGCGGCTCGTCTCGACCGCGTGCTTCAGCACGTTCTGGCCGTAGCTCGTGCGGTACTTCAGGCGGCCGAGCAGCTTGATGATCTCGGGCGGCAGGCCGGGGACGCCCGCGTCGTAGGCCGCCTGCTCGCCCGCCTGCTTCATCGCCAGGTCCACCTCGGCGCGCGCCTTGGCGACGACCTCCTCGATCCGCCCGGGGTGGATGCGGCCGTCCTGGATGAGCTTCGTCAGCGCAAGCCGGGCCACCTCGCGACGGACCGGGTCGAACCCGCTGATCAGCACCGACTCGGGCGTGTCGTCGATGATCAGGTCGATGCCCGTCGCCTGTTCGAGCGCCCGGATGTTGCGGCCCTCGCGGCCGATGATCCGTCCCTTCATCTCGTCGGACGGCAGCGGCACGACCGACACGGTCATCTCGGCGGTGTGGTCAGCCATGATCCGCTGGATGGCGGTCACGACGATCTCGCGGGCGCGATCCTCCGCCTCCTCGCGCGCCTCGCGCTCGATCGCGCGCGCCACGCGGACGGCGTCGTGCTCGGCCTCCTCGCGGACCTCCTCGAGGAGCTGGGCCTTCGCCTGGTCGGCCGTCATGCCGCTTACGCGCTCGAGGGCCGTGACCTGCTCCTGGCGGGCGCGGCCGAGCGCGTCGCGCTGCTCCTGCAGCTCGCGTTCGCGGTCGAGCAGCTTCCGATCGCGCTGCTCCAGCATGTCGGTGCGCTGGTCGAGCTGCTCGTCGCGCTGGAGGAGCCGGCGCTCGAGGACCGTGAGCTCGGCGCGCTTGGCGCGCTCCTCCTCGGCCGTCTCGCGCTGCAACCGGACCTGCTCCTCCTTGGCCTGGAGGATCAGGTCCTTCTGCTGGGCGCGGGCCTCCGCGACGATCCGCCCGGCCTTCTCCTGCGCGGCGCGGACCGCCTGGGCCGCCCACAGGCCTCGGGCGAGGAATCCGAGGGCAGCCCCGCCGGCGATGAGGACGATGGCCCCCACCGCCAGGAGGATGGCGTTATCGGGCATGTGTGCCTCCATCCGGCACGCGGCCGGAAGGTGGAGTTGTATACGTCATGTGCCGTGCGTCCCCACCAGGGCGCAGCGGCGTCCGGGATGACCGTTGGCGACCGCGACCGCTGGCCGAGCGCCCCGGCCGTTGCATCACGTCCGCCTGTGCAGTGATTCCGAAACGAAGCCTATACGCCTCGTCGATTCCGCGTCAAACGTCTGCGGGGCCGTCGCCGCTCTCGAGCTCACCGGAACCACCATCCGTGGTCCCGCCGGCCGCCGTGCCGGACATCCAGGCCGCGACGGCCGAGCGGCACGTCTCGGGGTCGAATCCGTGCCGCGCCAGCAGGGCGTATGCCCGGGCGCGTCGCCGGCGAGGATCGGGCTCGCGGCGCAACGTGGCGTCCCGGCGCTCCAGCACGCTCGCCGCGGCGACATCGTCCGGGTCGCGCTCCATCTCCCCGCCGCGTGCGGAGGCGGGCCCTCCGTCTGACATGCCCGGCGCACCGCCGACGCGCTCGTCGCCGGGCTCCGGGCCGTGCCACGACTCCCGCCGTTCCTCGAGCGCGGCTGCGACGACCTCGGGCGCGACGCCGCGGAGCGCCAGCTCGCGCCGCAGCGCGGCCTCGCCGCGCGGCCGCGAACGGTCCCGTGCCTCGACCCAGGCCCTCGCGAACGCCGCGTCGTCCAGGTAGCCCACCGCGACGAGCCGCGCGATCACCTGCTCGACGAGCGACCCGGGGTACCCGGCACGGGCCAGCCGGCGACGCGTCTCCTCGACGCTGCGCGGCCGCGCCTCGAGGAAGCGCGCGGCCGCCTCCATGACGGGCGCCGTCTCGGTCAGCGAGGCGCGACGCTCCCGCGTGCGCGCGAGGGATTCCGGGGTGCTGCGGTGCCTCGGCATCGCCCGACGTCACCCGGCTCCGGGCCGCCGGCTCACTCGGCCTCGGCGATGCCCTCCACGGGCAGCTCGATGTTCGCCACCTTCGAGCGGATCTCGGTCTCCAGCTGCTGGGCGACGTCGGCGTTCTGGCGGAGGAACTCCTTGGCCGCCTCGCGGCCCTGGCCGAGCCTCGTCTCGCCGTACGTGAACCAGGCGCCGGTCTTGCCGACGATCCCCGTCGCCACACCCACGTCGAGCAGCCCGCCCTCGCGCGAGACGCCGGTGCCGTACATCACGTCGAACTCCGCGACGCGGAAGGGCGGCGCGACCTTGTTCTTGACGACCTTCACGCGCACGCGGCTGCCCACCGCGTCCGTGCCCTGCTTGATGGTCTCGATGCGGCGCATGTCGAGCCGCACGCTGGCGTAGAACTTCAGCGCGCGGCCGCCGGGGGTCGTCTCCGGGTTGCCGAACATCACGCCGATCTTCTCGCGAAGCTGGTTGGTGAAGATCAGGGCGGTGTTCGAGCGGCTCACGGCCCCGGTGAGCTTGCGCAGGGCCTGGCTCATGAGGCGTGCCTGGACGCCCACGAACGAGTCGCCCATCTCGCCCTCGATCTCGGCGCGGGGCACGAGCGCCGCGACGGAGTCGACCACGACGCAGTCCACGCCGCCGGAGCGGATGAGGGTCTCGGTGATCTCGAGCGCCTGCTCGCCGGTGTCCGGCTGGCTCACCAGCAGCTCGTCGACGTTGACGCCGCAGGCCTTCGCGTAACCCGGGTCGAGGGCGTGCTCGACGTCGATGAAGGCGACGACGCCGCCGCGTCGCTGCGCCTCCGCGAGCACGTGCTGGCAGAGCGTCGTCTTGCCGGACGACTCGGGTCCGAAGATCTCCGTGACGCGTCCGCGCGGGATGCCGCCGACGCCCAGGGCCAGGTCCAGCGCGATCGAGCCGGTCGGGATGGCGTCGATCTGCTGGCGCTCGCGCGACCCGAGCCGCATGATCGAGCCGCGCCCGAACTGCTTCTCGATGGCGAGGATGGCGGCATCGACGGCGCGCGTGCGCTCGGCGCCCGCCTTGTCACCCGTCACGTCGCCGTTGCGCGTCCCGGCCGCCTGACCGGACCCCGTGATGGCCATGCTCGTGCTCTCCCGTCAGGCGCCGAGGACGGCGGGAACGTCAGGCCTCGCCGGCCTCCTCCTCGTCCCGCGGCTTGCGGCGAGGCTTGATCACCTCGACGTTCAGCGGCGGGGCCTCGAGGAGCGGCTGGATGCGGGTCTTCGACGCCGTGTCCTTCGGCTTCTTCTTGATCTCGCGGTGCGGGCGATCCTTGGTTGCCATGTCTTCGCCTCCGCGGCGCACCGCCAGCGTAGGCGGCACGCCTCGACTGTGACTTCACCGCGGCTTCGTGCCAGCTTGCCTGTCACGTTCGACGGCCGTCTCAGGCTCGTCCGGGACACGGCGCGCGGCCTCGCGCCTGAACTCGGAGAACGTTCCGGCCTCGATCGAGAGCCGGACCCGCGCCATGAAGTCTAGGGTGAAGGTCAGGTTGTGACAAGTTGCGAGGCGGTACGCGAGCAGCTCCTCGGCGCGGAACAGGTGGGCGAGGTAGGCCCTCGAGAACGTCCGGCACAGGCGGCACGGACAGCCCTCCAGGATCGGCCGCGGGTCGTCCAGGAACCGGGCGTTACGGATGTTGAGCTTCCCGCCCGGGATCCACAGCGTCCCGTTTCGGGCGACCCGTGCCGGCAGCACGGAATCGAACAGGTCGATCCCGGCGTCGACGGCATCGAGCATGTCGAGCGGCGACCCGAGGCCCATCAGGTAGCGCGGCCGCGCGTCCGCCGCAAGGAGCGGCACGGCCACGTCGAGCGCCGCCCGGCGCTGCGCGGGCGTCTCGTCGCCGGCGAGCCCGCCGATGCAGAGGCCGTCGAACGGCAGCGCCGCGATGGTCTGCACCGACTCCGCCCGCAGATCCGGCTCGAGCCCGCCCTGCACGATGCCGAACAGCGCCTGGCCGGGGAGCCGGTGGGCCTCGAGCGAGCGCAGCGCCCAGCCGTGCGTCCGCCGCATCGCGTCCTCCACCTGCGCGCGCCCGGAGGCGTGCGGCGGCACGGGGTGGTCGAGCGCGACGGCGACGTCGGACCCGAGCGCCTCCTGGACCGCGATCGCGTGCTCGGGCGTGAACCGGTGCGTCGAGCCGTCGAGATGAGACCGGAACGTCACCCCGTCGTCGTCGATCTCGCGGAGGTCGGCGAGGCTCACGACCTGGAAACCGCCGCTGTCGGTGAGGATCGGGCGATCCCAGCCCATGAACCGGTGGAGGCCACCCAGGCGCGCGATCCGGTCGTGCCCCGGGCGCAGGTAGAGGTGATACGTGTTGGCCAGGATCATGCCCGCCCCGACCTCGTGCAGGTCGTCCGGATCGAGCGCCTTGACCGTCGCGTTGGTGCCCACCGGCATGAAGGTCGGCGTCTCGACCGATCCGTGGGGCAGCGTCAGCCGGCCTCGGCGGGCACGCGTTGGGGCCTCCCGCGCGGGTGTCTCCAGCACCTCGAACGTCAGGGGCCGGCCCGGCGGCGCCCAGGTCGAGGCGGGTCGGGCGCCACCCGTCGTGCCGGGTCCGGCGGCGCTCACCCGGTGATGTCCGCGCGCTCGAGCGCGATCGCGGACACGATCGCCGACGCGATCAGGTAGGCCAGCACCAGGAGCAGCGCCGTCGTCTGGTCGACGGTCGTGCTCGCGAGCGCCCCGGCGCTGCCGTTCACGTCCACGCCCCCGGCGGTGCCCGGCTCGCGGAGCAGCGAGGTCACCACGCTGAACGGCAGGTACCGCACCCACTCGGGCCAGAAGCCGGCCGCGAACGACTCCACGAAGTAGATGCCGATCCCCACGCCCAGGCCGGCCAGCTGGCTGCGGGCGAGCGTCGCGATCGCAAACCCGATCGCCGCCTGCTCGACGAGGGCCAACCACGTCCGGACGGCGAGCCACGGGAGCGTCCCGACCGCGTCCGGGCTTCCCATGCCGGCGGTGCCGAGGCCCGCGATGGTCGCGGCGAGCGCCACGGCGACCACGCCGACGACGAAGGCCGCGATGGCCCCGGGCACGAGCAGCAGCGCGACGGCGACGAGCTTGCCCAGGATGTAGCGGCCGCGACTCTCGCCGCGCGACACGGCGACCCGGATCATCCCCCAGCCCCAGTCGGAGCCGGCCGCCGAGGCACCGAACACGATCGCGAACAGGCCGCCGATGCTGCCGATGAAGCTGGCGACGGACGCGTAGGCGCCCGGGAAGGCCAGCAGCGAGCGGATCGCCGCCTGCGCCTCGGGCCCCCCACCCTGCCCGGCCGGCGCTCGCCCGATCGTCTGGTAGCTCGCGCCGACGGCGAGGAACAGCAGGACCAGGACTCCGAGGAAGATCCCCAGTGTGATCCAGGTCGCCGGACGCTTCACGAGCTTCCGGAGCTCGCCCCCGAGCAGGCGCATCACGCGTTCCCCGTGAGCGACAGGAACAGCGACTCCAGGTCGCTCCCGGAGTCCAGCCCGGTCGCGTAGATCCCCGCCTGGGCGAGCACGCGGTTCACTTCACCGGCACGCGACGGCTCGACCCGGACGGTGATCCAGCCGTCGCCGTCGCCCTGTCCCGCGGCTTCCCAGACCGCGTCGCGGCCGGCCAGGCGCTCGAGCGCCTCTCGCGCGGGTCCCGCGTCGGCGGAGAGCACGCGGACCCGGACGTGCCCCGTCTCGCGGAGCATCTCGTCGAGCCGTCCCTGCCGCACCAGCCGCCCGTGATCGATGATCCCGACCACGTCCGCCAGCTGCTGCACCTCCGGCAGGATGTGGCTCGAGACGAAGACGGTCTTGCCCTGCGCGGCGAGGTACCGGAGCGTCTCCCGCATCGCGACGATGCCGGCCGGGTCGAGCCCGTTGGCCGGCTCGTCGAGCACCAGCAGGCGCGGGTCGGACAGCAGCGCGGCGGCGATGCCGAGCCGCTGCCGCATGCCCATCGAGTAGCCCCCGACCCGGTCGCCGGCCCGGTCGCGCAACCCGACGAGCTCGAGCACCTCCTCCACGCGTCCGCGGGCCGGTGCGGCGCCGGTCGATCCGATCACCCGCAGATTGTCGCGGCCCGACAGGTACGGGTAGAAGGCGGGCGATTCGACGAGCGACCCGACCTGCTCGAGCCGGTGGCGGTCGCGGGCCGTGTAGGGCTCCCCGAAGAGCTCCATCGTCCCGGCGTCCGGCCGGATGAGGCCGAGGAGGCAGCGGATCGTGGTCGTCTTGCCCGCGCCGTTGGGCCCGAGGAACCCGTACACGACGCCCTGGGGCACCGCGAGGTCGAGCCCGACGAGCGCATGCGTCGTGCCGTATGCCCGGGCCAGCCCGCGGGTGGCGAACGCGAGCGGCGCCGGGCCCGGCGCCCCGGACATGGGGGCGGGCGAGGCCGACGCTGCGCCGACAGCCGATGGTGCGGGCGATGCGCCGGCGGGCGGCATCCCGCTCACGGCTCACCGTCCTGGCGGCCGCCCTCGCTCGTCAGGCCGTCCCACAGCCCCATGTCGGCTCGATCGCTGCGCCGCGGCTGAGGCACCTCGAACCCGAGGCCCCGCAGATGCTCGCGGGCCCGCTCGGTCGCCACGCGACCCTGCGGCGTCCGGTCCAGGAACCCGAGCTGGAGCAGGTAGGGCTCGTACACGTCTTCGACGGTCTCGACCTCCTCGCCGATGACGGCGGCGAGCGCGGCGCCGCCCACCGGTCCGGAGGCGAACTTCTGGACGATCGCGAGCAGGAGCCGGCGATCCGTGGAGTCGAGCCCCTCCTCGTCGATCTCCATCTCCCGCATCGCCGCCTCCGCGCTCCGGGCCGAGATCCGGTCCTCGCCGCGCACCTCGACGTGGTCGCGGACGCGCCGCAGGAGCCGGTTGACGATGCGGGGCGTGCCTCGCCCGCGACGCGCCAGCACCTCGACCGCGTCGTCCTCGATCTGCACGCCGAGGATCGCCGCCGAGCGGCGCACGATCGCCGCAAGGTCGGCCGCGTCGTAGTACTCGAGCCGGTAGATCGCCCCGAACCGGTCGCGCAGCGGGCCACCGACGCGCCCGGCCCGGGTGGTGGCGCCGACGACCGTGAACGGCTTCAGCGACAGGCGCAGGCTCCGCGCGCTCGGCCCGCGGCCGATCATCACGTCGATGACGAAATCCTCCATCGCCGGGTAGAGGATCTCCTCGACCGCGCGGTTCAGGCGGTGGATCTCGTCGATGAACAGGACGTCGCGTTCCTCGAGGTTGGTGAGGATCGCGGCGAGGTCCCCGGCCCGCTCGATGGCCGGCCCGCTCGTCGTGTGGATGTTGACGCCGAGCTCGCGGGCAACGATGTTCGCGAGGGTCGTCTTGCCCAGGCCGGGCGGCCCGTACAGGAGGACGTGATCCGCGGCCTCCCCTCGCCGCCGCGCGGCCTCGAGCAGCGTCCCGAGGTTGCGCTTGACCTGCTCCTGTCCGACGTACTCGTCGAGGTGGCGGGGGCGCAGGCTCGTCTCGACGACGGCCTCCTCGACGGCGAGTGCGGCAGGCCCGACGACGCGGGGGGCGGGTTCCATCGCGGCCGAGTCTAGCAGGTGGCCCACGCGCGCGAGGGCCGAACTAGCACGGATGTTCTACTGTCGGGCGGAGGGGTCGCGGGCCGGAGCAGGGGACGCGCCGGCGGGACGAATCGGCCGATTGCCTCGGCAGGCCCCGGGTGACGCGCCGGCGGGAACCTCGTCCGGCCCGGTGGTCGGCCGCCCGCCTCCGCCGATCGCCGCCGCCGGCGCGGGCGGGCCAGTCGGTCTGCCGTGCGGACGCATCGGCCCGCTCATGTGGCAGCTCGGGGTTCGGTCCTTCATGCTGCGGCCGCCCATGCTGCAGTTCGGCCCCCCATGCTGCAGATCGGCCCTTCATGCTGCGGCCGGCCCACCCAACCCGGTGCTCGGTCTGCCCATCGTGGTGATCGGATCGGCAATCCTGCGGCTCGGTCCGGCAATCCTGCGGCTCGGTCCGGCAATCCTGCAAATCGACTCTGTACGGAACGCTATGTCGGGATCCTGCCGTCCTGCCGGCCGTCATGCCGGCAGATCGTGCCGGTTCGACGCTCACTCCACGGTCCGGCCCGGCGCCGCTCGGCGCCCGCAGCCCCACAAACGGCGCCGGAACCGCCATACCGTTCTGCTGGAAGTCGATCTGCACGAAAGCAGGCTCCAAACCGTGCACAGGGTTCTGCTGGAAGTCGATCTGCACGAAAGCTGGCCGGCGCTGGCAGACGGCGACGCTGGCCGGCGAGGCAGCCTGCACGCCACGCGCGGACGGTCGCCCTACTCCCGGCTGAGACGCCGCAGCGCGGCCTTGACCCGATCCTCCAGCGATCCCGCGGGTCCTGCGTCGACGGCGCTCGCACGTGCCGCATCGCGCGCCTCGGACTGCGAATAGCCGAGCGCCTGGAGCGCGGCGACGACCTCCGTCTCGCCCGCGCCCGGTGCCCCGCTCCGGCCGGGCTGGGCCGCGGCCGCAGCCATCCCCGCCGCGGCAACCTTCTCACGCAGCTCGAGCACGATGCGACCGGCCAGTCGCTTCCCGACGCCCGAGACCGACGTCAGCACGGCCTCGTCGCCCTGCATGACCGCGAGCTGCAGGTCGGCCACGGGACGCGACGACAGGATCGCCAGCGCGACCTTGGGCCCGACCCCGGTGACGCTGAGCAGCAGCGTGAAGAAGGCCAGTTCCTCGACGGTTCGGAACCCGTACAACGCCTGCAGGTCCTCGCGGACGAGGTGGTGGGTGTGGAGCTTGAGGATCTCGCCGAGGCGCGCCGCCGCCAGCGTGGACGGGCCGGCGAAGACCCGGTAACCGACGCCCCCGACGTCGAGCACGAGAGCGTCCGGACCGATCGCGTCGACGGTGCCGCACAGCGAGGCGATCATGGCCGTGCGGGCACACCGCGGGGGATGGACGCACGCATGGAAGCGGTCATGCCGATCGAAACGGGCACCCCGATCACAGTGGTCCGACCCACGGTGGCCGGCACGCCGAACGGGCCTGTCATGCCGATCGGCGCGGCCGATCCAGTGGGGACGGACACGCAGCGAGACGACGCCGGCGGCCCGATCGGGCACCGCATCATCTGGCCGCTTCCGCCGGGGCCGCGTCCGCCCGGGTGTGCGCCAGGCACACCGCGATCGCCAGCGCGTCGGCCGCGTCGTCGGGCCGGGGCAGGTCGGGCAGGCCGAGGACGATCTGCACCATCCGCTGCACCTGCTCCTTGGGCGCGCGACCGTAGCCGGTGACGGCGATCTTCACCTCGTTCGGCGTGAACTCGAAGACGGGGAGGCCGTGCTCGGCCGCCGTCAGCAGCACGGCGCCGCGTGCCTGGCCGACGGCGAACGCCGTCTGCACGTTCCGGTTGAAGAAGAGCCGCTCCACTGCCACGAGGGCGGGGCCATGCGTCGCGATGAGGTCGGCGATGGCCGCCCGGATCTCGAGCAGGCGCTCCGGCAGGGGCCGGTCCGACGGGGTCTCGATGACGCCGTAGTCCAGCGCGGCGATCCGGGATCCCGAGCGCTCGACGACACCGTAGCCGGTGATCGCGGTGCCCGGGTCGATCCCGAGGACGATCACGAGCCGGCGCGATCGCGCCGGCGTCCACCGGCGGCGCCCGGTCGGGCGGGGTCGCGGCGGGTTCCGCGGGCGCCGTCGGGCCGGATCAAGTCGCGGCGGCCTCGGCCAGCACCTCGTCCGGGATCTCGAAGTTCGCCGTGACGCGCTGCACGTCGTCGTGGTCCTCGAGGTGCTCGATGAGCCGCAGGTTGGCGCGCGCCTTCGACGCGTCCACCTCGATCGTGTTCTTCGCCTGCATCGTGAGCTGGGCGGTCTCGATCTTCACGCCGGCCGCCTCCAGCTGGCGCCGGACCGCCTCCAGGTCGCCGGGGGTCGTGTACACCTCGAGCGGGTCCGCGTCGGTGTCGACGTCCTCCGCGCCGGCGTCGATCGCCAGCAGCGCGACCGTGTCGGCGTCCTGGCCATCGCGCGGGATCGAGATCTGGCCGCGGGCCTCGAACTGCCAGGCGACCGCCCCGCCTCCGGCCAGCTGTCCGCCGTGCTTGGTGAAGATGGCGCGCACGTCCGCCGCCGTGCGGTTGCGGTTATCGGTCGCGGCCTCGACGAGGATCGCGACGCCGCCGGGCCCGTAGCCCTCGTACGTCATCTCCTCGTACTGCTCGGCGTCGCCGCCGCCCGTCGCGCGCTCGATCGCCCGCTTGATGTTGTCGGCGGGCATGTTCACGCCGCGCGCCTTCTCGATGGCGAGCCTGAGCTTGAAGTTCCCGTCGGGATCGCCCCCACCGGCGCGTGCCGCGATCGTGATCTCGCGTGCGACCTTGGTGAAGACTGCGCCCCGCTTCGTGTCGTTGACGCCCTTCTGGCGCTTGATCTGGGCCCACTTGGAGTGTCCGGACATCGGCGGCATTCTACTAGAATGTCCGGGCCGCGCGCCTCCGGACTCCGACTGACGTACCACCAGGAAGGGCTGCCCTCGATGAAGCACGTCGAACCCAACCGCCTCCGGAATGTCGTCCTTGCCGGCCACGCAGGATCCGGCAAGACGACGCTGGCGGAGCACCTGCTGCACGCCGCCGGGGCCATCGGGCGCATCGGCCGCGTCGACGAGGGAACCGCCAGCCTGGACTTCGAGCCCGAGGAGCAGAAGCGGCATCTCTCGCTCGCGCTCGCCGTCGCGTCGCTCGACCACGGCGAGCACCGGATCACGCTGGTGGACACGCCCGGATACGCCGACTTCGTGGGCGAGGTCGTGCAGGGCTTCGCCGCCGCCGACGCGGTGCTCATCTCGATGGACGCGTCCGGACCCGTCGAGGCCGGCACCGAGAAGGCCGTGCGGTTCGGCCGGCAGACCGGCCTGCCGGCTCTCTTCGTGCTGACGCGGTGCGAGCGCGAGAACGCGGACCCCGGCGCAGCCCTGGACCGGCTGCGCGCCAGCTTCGGCCAGAAGATCGCCCCGCTGCAGGTCGCCATCGGCGCCGCCGACGCGTTCCGTGGCTACGTCGATCTCGTGCACCGGATCGCCTATACCTGGCAGGGCGAGACCGTTTCGCAGGGACCCGTGCCCGCCGAGCTCGCCGACGAGGTCGCGAGCCGCCGCGAGCAGCTGATCGAGGCCGCCTCGGAGGCCTCCGACGAGGTCATGACGAAGTACCTCGAGGGCGAGGAGATCTCGGACGAGGAGCTCGAGGCATGCGTGCGGGATGCCGTCCGCCGGAGCCTCATCGCCCCCGTGGTCGTCACGTCGGCCGCACGCGGCATCGGCGTCACCGGACTGCTCGACGTGATCGTGCAGTACCTCCCCTCCCCGCTCGACCGTGGCTCGGTCGCGGCGCTCGGCGCCGACGGGAAGCACGTGCAGGTCGAGCCCGACCCGGCGGCCCCGCTCCTGCTGCACGTCTTCCGCACCACGGCCGACCCGTTCGTGGGGCGCCTCACGTTCTTCCGGGTGCTGGCCGGCACGATTCGCAGCCACGACCACGTGTGGAATCCCATTCGCGGCGAGGAGGAGCGCATCGGCCAGGTGCTCGTCCTGCACGGCAAGGAGCAGGAAGCCGTCGGCGAGCTGGCGGCCGGCGAGATCGGTGCCGTCGCCAAGCTCACCTCGACGCTGACCGGCGACACGCTCACCGCGCGCGAGCGGCCGCTCACGATGCCGCCGCTCGCCTTTCCCGAGCCGACCCTCGCCGTCGCGATCGAACCGCAGACGAAGGCCGACATGGACAAGATGGGCCAGGCGCTCGGCCGGCTCGTCGAGGAGGAGCCGACCGTCCGCGTCGAGCGGCAGACGGAGACCGGCGAGCAGCTCCTCTGGGCGGTGGGAGAGAACCAGATCCAGGTGATCGTCGAGCTGCTCAAGCGCAAGTTCGGCGCCGCCGTGATCACGCACCCGCCGCGCATCCCCTATCGCGAGACGATCCGCGGCAGGACGCAGGTCGAAGGGCGCCACAAGAAGCAGACCGGCGGCCACGGGCAGTTCGGGCACGTGTGGCTCGAGATCGAGCCGAACCCCGGCGCGGGCGTGGAGTTCACCGAGAAGGTCGTCGGGGGCGTGGTGCCGAAGCAGTTCTTCCCGGGTGTCGAGAAGGGCGTACGCGACGTGGCGTCGAAGGGCCCGATCGCCGGGTACCCGGTCGTGGACTTCAAGGCGACCCTCTACGACGGCTCCTTCCACCCGGTCGACTCCGACGAGCTGTCGTTCCGGCTCGCGTCGAGCATGGCGACGAGGAAGGGCCTGCAGGACGCCAGCCCCGTCCTGCTCGAGCCGATCATGGACGTCGTCATCCGCGTGCCCGAGGAGTACATGGGCGACGTGAACCGCGACCTGAACACGCGTCGCGGTCGAGTCCTCGGCATGGACAGCGAGGGCGACGGGATCCAGGTCGTGCGCGCGCAGGTGCCGCAGTCGGAGCTGGCGACGTACGCGACGGAGCTGCGCGCCTTCACCGCCGGCCGCGGCACGTTCTCCGCGACCCTCGACCACTACGAGGAAGTGCCGCCCCACATCGCCCAGAAGGTGATCGACGCGCACAAGAAGGAGGAGGCGGCCGCGGCGCACTGAGCGGCCGCGGCGCACTGAGCGCCGGCGACCCGGGCGGCCGCGCACCCACCGGCCGCTCAACCCGACGCGCCGGGCGACCCGGGCGGCCGGGCGCGGACCTCAGCGCACGTCGAGCGCCTCGCGCGCCTCGCGCAGGGACAGCGCTCCCTCGTAGAGGGCGCGCCCCAGGATCGCGCCGTCGCACCCCGCGTCGCGGAGCGCGAGCAGGTCGTCGACGCCGCGGATCCCGCCCGAGGCGATGAGCGTCGCGCCGGGCGCCACCCGCCGGACCGACTCGAGGAGGCCGAGGTCGGGCCCCGACATCGCGCCGTCCCGCGCGATCGCGGTCACCTCGAGGATCCGCACACCGGCCCCGAGCAACCGGCCGACCAGCTCGTCGACCCGCGGTCCGGTCGCGTCCCCGCGCCACCCGTCACCGACCGCCGTCCCGTCCCGCACGTCGATGGCGGCCACGATGCGCTCCGCGCCGTGCGCGGCCACGAGCGCCGCGGCGAGCCCGGGCTCGGCGATCAGGGCGGTCGCGAGGACGACCCTGCCGGCGCCCCCGGCGAGCCACTCGCCCGCCGCCTCCGCGCTCCGCACGCCGCCCGCGACCTCGCACGGCAGG